>DATHRQ010000299.1:0-4031 GCA_035465095.1 Anaerolineales bacterium
GGCAGACCGAGATGGATCGCGGTCGTCACAGCCGGGGCTATGCCCGAGATCTCGGCGGTCAGCACCTTGGTCGCGCTGACCGGGGCGAAGAGCCGCGCAAATTCCCTGCCGCAGGCATCCATCAATTTTGGGTCCACTTGATGATTGACGAAACTATCCACCTTCAAAATCCCCCCGCCCAGCACCTGACCATCCCGCAGAATCCGTTCCTCGAGTTCCTTCACAACCGCCTCCATGACCAGACAATTTTTGCCATTGTACAACGCGCGGGAGGTAAATGCAAACTCACTTTTGGCTAATGTCCCCTGTGATAGAATCCTCACTCGTGGCTCTGATTCTTGCATCCAACTCGCCGCGCCGCAAACAATTACTGGCGCTGACAGAGATAAATTTTACAGTTTCGGTCGCTGATATAGATGAAAGCACTCGCGAGAACGAATCACCTGCCGATTACGTCTTAAGGCTGGCAGAAAAAAAGGCGCGCGCGATCAAAGCAGATGCGGATCAGATCATCCTCGCGTCGGATACGACCGTTGTGGATGGATCGGACATCCTCGGCAAGCCACAAGACAACGCGGAAGCCGTCAGGATGTTGACCCAACTGCGCGGACGCACGCATCAGGTATACACCGGAGCTGCCCTGCTTCGAGTAAGCGACGGTCTCCTTTTGACCGATCTCTGCGTCACAGACGTGCCCATGCGCAATTACTCAGACGAGGAAATTCGCAATTACGTAGCAACTGGCGACCCGCTTGACAAGGCCGGTGCATACGCGATACAACATCCCGAGTTTCATCCCGTCGCTTCGATGAATGGCTGTTACGCCAGTGTGATGGGCTTGCCGCTGTGTCACGTGACAAGATTGCTGCGCAGGATGGATGTCCACCTGGAGGCGGATGTACCATCGAATTGTCAGAAATTATTGGACTATGATTGTCCTGTATACACTTCCATTTTGAATGATCCGTCATTGCGAGGAGCGGAGTGACGAAGCAATCCCCCGAACGAGAGGAGATTGCTTCGAACTGCTCTGCAGGTCTCGCAATGACAGAGTTAGCTTGAAAGGTAAAGAATGAAGTTTTTTCGAATATTAAATCTCATGGTCATGATGACATTTCTGACAGCCTGCGGGACAGGCGGATCAGGCTTTTTGCCCGGCAGCGCCACTGACACCCCCCTGCCGCAACCGCCAGTAACAATTGTCTCTGCCCCTGACCCGAATCCAGTAATAACATCCTATCTCGAAGCCTATAAGGCTGATGACTACAATGCAATGTATTCGCTGGTCAGCAAGGTGACCCAGGATTCGATCACGCTGGAAGATTTCGCCCTGCGCAACCGCGACGCACTTAACGAAATGAGCGCAGGCTCCTTCGATTACGAAATATTATCGTCGCTGGTAAATCCCTACTCTGCAGAGATCGCTTATCGTGTTATCTATCACACTGCGCTGGTCGGCGACATCGAACGCGACATCGTCGCACGGCTGGCGCTCGAAAACAACGAATGGAAGATCCAATGGGACGACTCACTCATCCTGCCCGAATTGATGAGCGGCAACGTCCTGCGCATGGATTACAGTATCCCGGCGCGCGGCAACATTTATGATCGCGAGGGCGATGTGGTCGTGGCACAGTCCGATGCGTATGCCTTCAGCGTCATTCCAGGCAACGTGACAGAGGAGAGTCTGGGTCCCCTGCTTTCGGAAGCCTGGCGGTTATGCGGCATCAGCCGCGAATCACTTGCACAGGAGATCGCAAACACACCGGCTTTCTTCCCCATCCCGTTATGTGAAGCCTCGGAGCAGGAATCAGAACGCATTCGCAATGTATACCCGGCGGGTCTGGAATGGACGCCCTTCAATGCGCGCTATTATTTTGATCGGGGCGCCGCTTCCAACATCGTTGGATATACCCAGTTTATTTCCGAGGAAAACCTGGATGAATATCGCCGTCTCGGCTATAACGGCAGCGAACGTGTAGGTGCAGCGGGCATCGAGCGCTGGGCCGAGGATTATCTTGCCGGCCAGCACGGCGGGACGCTGTACGTGGTCAACCCGGCCACGGGCGAGATCATTACGCGTGTGGGTGAAAGCGCGCCCAAACCTGCCGATTCCATTTACCTGACCATTGACGATAACCTGCAATTCTATGCACAACAAGCCATCGAAGGCTTTACCGGCGCGGCTGTGGTCATGGAAGTGGAAACAGGACGCGTGCTGGCGATGGCATCCTCTCCCGGCTTCGACTCGAATATTTTTGAACCGAACAACCCGAACGCTTCCGCCCGGATCGCGGAGTTGGCCCCAGGGTCGCTCCTGAACCGTGCCGCACAGGGACAGTATCCGCTTGGCTCGGTCTTCAAGATCATCACCATGGCGGCCGGCATGGAAAGCGGGCTCTTCGTCCCTGAAACCGAATATGACTGTCAATACAATTGGACGAAACTGCCGGACCAGGTACGATATGATTGGACCTGGCAGCACTGCCAGGACCGCCTGGCGGCAGGACTGGAATGTAACACGATCGACAGCGTCCCATCGGGTTTGCTGACTGTATCTGAAAGCCTGATGCGTTCGTGCAATCCCTTCTTCTGGGAGGTCGGTTACACACTGTATTACAATGACCGCCCCAACGATATTGCCAATATGGCGCGCGCCTTCGGTCTGGGACAGCCGACCGGCATCGATCAGATCGAGGAAGAATCCGGCCAGATCGAGGATCCGACCAGTGATATCGATATGGTCAATCAGGCCATTGGGCAGGGAAATGTGCTGGTTACACCGCTTCAGGTGGCAACCTTTATGGCGGCATTGGGCAACGGCGGCACGTTATACCGACCTCAGTTGGTGGAAAGGATCGAACCTGTCGATGGCAGTCCCGCAACGCAGGTATTCAAACCGGAAGCACGCGGTACGCTGCCGGTCCAGCCCTTCCGCATGGAACTCATCAGGGAGGCGATGATCGATGTGGCAAAAGACCCGCGCGGTACGGCATATTTCAGATTACGCGGATTGCAGATTCCCGTGGCTGGCAAAACAGGTACAGCCGAATCGGGCAGCGGTCTGCCGCATGCCTGGTTTGCAGGATACACATTGGCGAGTGAAAGCACCGGTTTGCCGGATATTGCCATTGCTGTCATCCTCGAGAATGAAGGTGAAGGCTCCGATTATGCGGCGCCTGTATTCAAACGCATCGTGGAAACATATTATTTTGGCACACCCCGGACATTCTATTGGTTTGAATCCGAGTTTGGCGTGACGCGTACTCCGACCCCGCTAGGCGGCATTCCAACGGAAACACCAGAGCCGGAAGACTAAACCTGCCAGACTTTTATATGAAATGACAATACTTAATCAAAGGAGAAGATTTGACGAACGATAAAACGTTGCATGGACTCATTATCAAAGCCCAATCTGGTTTCTTTACAGCGGAAACTGAACAGGGACCGGTTGTTTGTCAACTGCGCGGCAAATTGAAACAGGGAAAGGCCAAAGGCGATATTGCGGCTCTTGGGGATAGGGTTCAGATCACGGTGTTGGAGGATGGGAGCGGGGTGATCGAAGAGGTCGAAAAGCGCAAGCAGGCTATCGTGCGGCTCGACCCGAGGCCCAACGGGGTGTATCAACAGGTTCTGCTGGCAAATGCCGATCAGGCTGTCTTTGTATTCGCGTGCGCGCATCCCGACCCGAAATTAAGAATGCTCGACCGTTTCCTCGTCATCGCAGAGAAACAAAGAATATCTCCGGTCATTGTCGCGAATAAGATCGACCTTGTTGAAGATGCCAAGCAGATCTTTGGTTTATATGAATCGATCGGTTATCGCGTGATCTACACCTCGACCAAAACAGGCGCAGGTGTAGATAAACTGCATGATACATTGAAGAATAAGATTTCGGCGCTGGCGGGGCCGAGCGGGGCGGGCAAGTCGAGTCTGTTGAATGCGATCCAACCCGGATTGGGGCTGGCAGTGAATGAGATCAGCACGGCCATGGGAAAAGGCAAACACACGACCGTAACGCGCCAGATGTT
>DATHRQ010000300.1:0-2952 GCA_035465095.1 Anaerolineales bacterium
ATAGTTTTTCCTCATCCAGATCCCCAAAGCGACCAGCAATACAAGCAGGCTGATAAACACGGGAGAGAGGATTCGCAGTTTGAATTTCGTCGCAGCGTCGAACATGGTCATGGATGCGACGATTGACGCCAGGTAGGCAAAAATATATAAACCGGTCGTAAAGGATACGAACTCACGAGATTCTATCCCGCCTATTTCCAAAGCCTCAGCCTTTCTCGGCCTCTGGATATATCTCCACGCTTTGACCGCAGTCCACACCAATACCGCGCCGAGCACGATAACGATCATCCCCTCCACGATGCCTGTTTGTTTTAATATTTCCCTGCGCCAGGGCTCAACGGGGATGAAGAACTCAGAGAAAGCCCGTACGCCGATCTCGATGTTTTCAGCCATAATGGGATGCCATCCAAACGCGCGGTTGGTGAGATTACCTGCGACAATGCGGTTGCGCAGCGCCCACCCCAGTGCAAAAGGCAGGAAGCCTGCCAGGAAAACCCCGATACTTGTCAACCGTTTGCGCCAGGTGGAACGCAAAACGAGGATCGCAACGATGAATGTTGCAGCCAGCGCAAGGCCTGCGTAGCGCGTAAGATATGCCATGCCTGTGAACGCCGCGCAGGCGACCAGCCACCACCACTCCCCGATGATGCCCCTGCCAACAGAAGATGGAGGGCGCTCAAAATACAGGTCGAAACTCCAGAATGCCAATAACGAAAGGAAAATAAATAACGGCTCGCTCATCGCCGTCACATGGATTTCCAGCATCTCGCCGCTTGTAACGAATAATGCAGCGATCACGAGTCCGGCGGTCAGCGAGGGCGTCATGCGCCAGACGATGATTCCGAGTAAACCCGTGTTTAACCCAAACAGCAGTGCGTTGACAAAACGTGTGCCGCGCAGCGGATCGAGGCCGAACAGGCCAAAGAACGCCAGTAGCGATGAAAAACCCGGAGGGAAGTGAGTTACCGGCCCATTGCTGGCCAGCCATGCTTCGCGATAACCGTCCCCGGCCAGCATGCTGCGCGCGCCGGCCACGTAAGCGATCGAATCATCGAAAAGACCCAGCCCTTCGGGAGTCGCTTTGAGAACGAGAAACGTCCCTGCAACGGCCAGCAGCAAGAGTATCAGGAGTGAAGCGAGGCGGGGAGGTACGCGAATGTTCATGGATGAGATCAGCCCTACGTATTATAAGATACGCAGGGCTGAATCAGAACCCGGTTTTAGATACCGTTCAGATAACCTTGTTCCTCAAGATACTTAATGACAATTTGAGCGTTCTCTTCAGGCGTCGAATCAAACCCCTTGAGCGTGATCTCAGGATCGATCGGTGGTTCGTACGGGTCGTCCACACCGGTGAAACCCATCGGATTGCCGTCCCGCATGGCCTGGCGTGCCTTGGCATATAGACCCTTCACATCGCGCTGCTCACAGACCTCCACAGGCGTATCCATGAACACGGTGATGAATTTATCTTCGCCGACCATCTTGCGGGCTTCGTTACGAGTTGAGCGATACGGGCTGATCGCAGCACAGATCACGGCGCCGCCGGCCCGCGCGATCTCGCCAGCCACAAAACCAATGCGCAGAATGTTGGTATCGCGGTCCTCCTTGCTGAAGCCCAGTCCCTTTGAAAGGTGCGTGCGGACCACGTCGCCGTCGAGAAGGGCGATCTCCCGTCCGCGTTCGAGCATGAGCGAAGTAAGCACCTGTGTGGTGGCGCTCTTACCGGAGCCGCTCAAACCAGTGAACCAGATGCAGAAACCCTGCTTGTTACGGGGAGGGTACATCTCGCGCAGGATCTCGGCTGTCTCAGGGCGGGTGAACCACTCAGGTAAAAGTTTTCCTTTGACCAGGTAATCATCGCGCACCTGTGTGCCGGAGATGTTGGCCGCCTTTGCGCCTTCGGGAACATCCTTTTGCTCCACGTAACGGTCTTCCTCGGGCAGATAAACCAGCATCTCGAATGGGACCATCTTGACGCCGATCTCTGATTCATGTTTGGTCATCAATTCCTGCGCATCATACGGACCGTAGAATGGTCTGCCTGCAGAATCGCTACCCGGCCCGGCGTGATCTCGTCCGACAATGAAGTGGTTCGCGCCATGGTTACGTCGGATGATGGCGTGCAGAAGCGCTTCCCTCGGGCCCGCCATGCGCATGGCAAGCGGCAGGAGACTGAGCAGCGTGCGACTCTTGTCGTAGTAATTGTCCACCAACGCCCGGTACGTACGCACACGGGTGTAATGATCCACATCTCCGGGTTTGGTCAGGCCGACAACCGGATGAATGATCAACGAGCCATCCACCTGTGCCGCGGCGCGTTTGGTCAACTCTTCGTGAATACGATGCAGGGGGTTGCGTGTCTGGAAGGCCACGACGTTGTCGTGTCCCATCTCTTCGAGCATGCCACGCACCTGCGCGGGCGTATGACGCAAACTTACAAAATCGTGATACTTGGGAAGATTGACAACCTTCAGCGGCCCAGAGATACAAACCTTGCCCCAACGCTCCATTTCAGAGACCATCGGGTGGCGCGGATCGGTGGAACCATAGGCCAATGCAGCCTCAGTTTCGGCATCCCAATGAAATACCTCCTCGAGCGTCATGATCGCGATGGTATCGTTGTTGGAGTTACGCAGAACAATCTCTTCGCCAACGGTCGGCAGTTCCTCCGGGTTGGCTGTCAATGTGATGGGAAGCGGGAAAATGGTTCCATCCGCCAGGCGCATCTCGTGCAAGACACGTTCATAATCCGCCTTACCCATGAACGTCGTCAGCGGCGAAAACCCGCCGGTGGCAATCAATTCAAGGTCACAAAGATTGCGCATGGTGATCTTGAGCGATGAAAGTTTTGAGGCGCGGGCTAATAATCCCTCGCGTTCTTTTCCTTCCACAACCAGGTTCACCAGGTTTCCGCCGTATGGGGCAATAAGTTTGGCTTTCGACATTATT
>DATHRQ010000301.1:0-6727 GCA_035465095.1 Anaerolineales bacterium
AAGTTCGTTTGGACGAAGGCTCCCACCGTCCAGCCGCCGAGTTTTTCAGGAAGTTTTCTGGAGGACGTCCCGCTGCCGCCTTTGAACTCATAACAGATCATCCCCGTCCCACCGCCCACGGCTCCTTCCTTGACCGAACCTGATTCAGCGTTCTCCAACGCTTCCTTCACGTGTTCAGGTTTGACGTGGAATCCGTTCATGTCATTGAGCCAGCCATCCGCGGTCTCAGCCACCAGCGGACACATCCACGGCTGGAACATCGCCCCCTTCTCCACCTGCCATTGAATGATCGTATCGCGGACCACGCCAACCGAATGCGTGTTCGTGATCCCGATCGGACCCTCCAAAAATCCGCCCTCCTCAACCCAGGCAGTACCTGTCATCTCGCCGTTGCCGTTGAATGGGAACCACGCCGCATAAACGGGATCATGATTATCTTTTCCACGCGGGTGAATGATCGTCACTCCCGTCCGCGCCGAGTCACCTTCGATGATGGTCGAATAACCGACTTCGATTCCTTCTATATCAGTAATGGCGTTGTGATTGGCTGGCGTCCCTTCGAAGGGAATACCGAGGTCGCGTGCGCGGGGTTTGGTCATGGGATCTCCTTTACAAGTGTTGTCATTTCGAGCGCCAGCGAGAAATCTTCGTCCAACATGTTGCAAGATTTCTACCCTGCGGGCACAATGTCCTCGCTCGGCTCGTCGAAATGACAATCACAAGGTCATTTACTGATATTCCTTTGCCAACCTTACCAACCCCTCTGCCACATTCCTCATCACCTCATCAGGCGCGCCGTCCACGGCTTTTGACTGTATCCGCGTATCGATCTGGTCGTTGACGTAATCCACAACGACAAATTCTTCATGTGTGAGTGCGATCTCGGTGGTGAACCAGTCCAGTTTGCAGATGGATGCGATGCGCTGCGTAATATCGTGAAGCGGCTTCAGCTCGTATTTGTTTTCTTCACTTTGCGTCACCCGTGCGAAGACGTGCGAATGTGGATTCCACCAGCACGGATAAACTTCACCATTCGAATAATACACACGGAACCAGGCGGGACGTCCCTGCATGGTGCGGGGGGTGACGGTGGCTTGTAGCAGGTATTTCTGTTCGGGGAATTCCATGCGGGCGCGCAGGACCTGGTCGAGGGCAGAGGCGCCCAAAACGACTCCTTCGCCGCCCCCGCCGTGGGACGGCTTGATGACGAAATGACCTCCGAGCGGGGAAAGGTCCAATTGAGGCAGGACAGGTTCTTCGAGGAAAGAAGCGAGGATGATCGTGTGGGGAGTGTGAAGCCCTGCGTCGATCAGCTCCAGGTGCATCGTCGCTTTATCCTGCGACCATTGGGAGAGTTCGGGCGGATTGATGCGCCGCTTGTTGTATTCCCTGGCCCAGTTGTCGATGGGCAGGAAACGGTCGTCGCCCTGCGAACGGTCGAGCAGCGTGCCGAAGGATGTTTCACCTTTGTATAATGCGGTAATGAATTCGAGTACAGTATCGGGTGTGACCTGATAAAAGGATAGACCCTGCTCGCGGCAGGAGTCTTCAATGAAATTAACAAAATCAATATCATATTCCCAATACCAGGGCAGGCACAGGTCGTAATACATAAGAGAATTATAAGATAGAGATTTGTATTGCGTAGAAAGTTGGGAAATGACCTTGCCTATGTGTTTGCCGCTGGTACAATGAATGTACCAATTTAGAAAGGAAAGAATAATGAGTAAAGATACAGTGCAAGATGACGTTGTCGTTTCGATGGAATATACGTTGAAGATCGACGGCGAGAAAATCGATTCGTCCGAGGAGCAGGGTCCGCTGCAGTTTTTGGCCGGCCACGGAAATATCGTCGCTGGTTTGGAGAGCGAGATGAAGGGGATGAAGATCGGCGAAAGCAAGAATGTGGTCGTCACGCCTGCGGACGGGTATGGCGAGTTCGATGAAGAGGCGTTTTTGGACGTGCCCTCCAGTCAATTCCCTGCCGATATGAAAGTTGAAGAGGGTTTGGAACTGACCGTGAGAGATGATTCGGGTCAGGCGCGTTATGCCCGCGTTGAAAAAATGGAGGGCGAAACCGTGCGCCTGAATTTCAATCACCCGCTGGCTGGTGACGAATTACATTTCGATGTGAAGGTCGTCGGGCTGCGCGAGCCGACAGGCGAGGAGCTTGAGCACGGTCATGTGCATGATGGGCACCATCATTAGGGTTTACGGTTGCAGGTTGAAAGTTGATAGCCTGATGACAAGCATCGGTTAAATCCGAAGCGGGTTTTGGTAAATAAAAAGATGGATGTGGAGGAAACTCCACATCCATCTTTTCGCTTAATCGGCAGCCGCTGGAATATCCGCAGGAGAGAATTGAGGCCGTGTGCCAAGACGCAGATGAAGAGCGTAGAATGCCAGCGCAGCGATGAGGCACAATATCCCGCCGATGTACCAAAGCAGGTTGGGGTTGTAATTATCCAAAAGAAAGCCTGCAAGTCCTGGCCCAAAGGTGGAGGGCACCATCCAGGTCATACCTGAGACCGCCATATAGCGCCCGCGCATGTCATCAGGCGCGAAACCTGCAACCAACGCCTGGCTGATGGGCATGATGATCATCTCGCCGATGGTGATGATCACGATATTCATGGCGAACAATGCAAATACCGTGACGAAACCAAACAAGCCGAATCCGACCGCGTAAAAGACCGCTCCGACTCCCATCATCACAAACGGTGGATAACGTTTGATGCGACGGGTCGTCCAGAATTGAAAGAGAATGACCGTGATGGCGCTGGTGGAAAGCAGGAAGCCATACCCCTGCGGGTCGATGCCGTGATTGTCGCGCAGGAAGACCGAGAGCGAGTTATACATTTGTTGATAGACGATCGTCATCAAAATCGATGCGGTGATAAAAGCCATGAATGCGAAATCGCGCAGCACGATGCCATACCCGCCAACGGTTTGCATGAAGGTTTTTTGTTCTTCATCAGGATGAGGTTCAGGTTTGCTCTCAGGCAGGTAACGATAGACGATGACTGCCACGATACAACTGATGACTGCATCTGAAATGAATAATGCCAGGTATGATCTGGACGCCACGAAGCCCCCAATGGTGGGACCCACCAGCCACGACATGTTCCCGACGACACGCAGGATGCCAAATCCCTCCTGCCTTTTGTCTTCGGGAAGAATGTCTGCAACCATGGCGCCATGCGCAGGATGCCCAATACTCCCGACCAGCCCGACAATGATCGCGACGATATACATCAATTCCAGGTTGTTTGTTATGCCTAAAGCAATTGCGCTGACGGCGCTGAAAACAAGACCGAATAGAATAATGCTTCGCCGTCCGAATTTGTCTGCCAGCGCGCCGCCAAGTATGCCGCCGAACAAACCTGCCAGCGAACTTGCACCCAGCATCACTCCCGCCTGAGTCATGCCGACGTTGAATTTTTGTGTGATGTATAAGGCAAAGAATGGGAAGAGTAATGTGTTGCCGATCCCGTCGATAAAGCGGGCAAGCACGATCACCCAAAAACGGGACGGGAACTCGTTATAGGTTTTCCTGAGCTGCGTGAACATTCATGTCCTTTCAAAAGCGGAGGACAGATAATAGCACACGCGTTCTATTTTGTATAGGGGATGAAAGAACCGCTTCGCTTCTGGACTTAGTGCTGTCCCAGCGTCCCCATGGTTCTGACGCGTCGTTCGATCCTATGAAAGAACCAGGCTCCGAACCACAACATCCCGAACATGAAGGCGATGAGAATGACGATCTCCACCCTGATGGGAAGCAGGGTGCTGGTCTTCAAAAGGATTCCGCGCACGGCGTCCAGGCCGTAGGTGAGAGGCAGCATCAGTGAAACGGGGATCAGCCAATAGGGCAGGGATTTGACCGGGAAGTTCGTCCCTGAAAAGCCCTGCACGAGGAAACTTCCCACGTCCACCAATGTGTTCGCTTCGCGCATGAAGAGGATGATGCCGGCAAAGGCAAAGCCAAACCCGTACAGCCCGATCAACATGGGGATGGCTGTCAGGAGCGCGGCGATTGTGTTGCCCGTTGGCTTGAAGCCGAACAAGATGGCTGCGATGCCCAGCATGGCGGCGGAGGTAAGTGTTGTGGTGAGCAGGCTGGTAAGCGTTCGGCCGACCAATATCAGCAGCCGCGATACAGGCGTCAGCCAGTTCGACTCGAGCACGCCTGCGTCCATGTCCTCCTTCAAGGCATAACCCATGCCCCAAAACACGGTCATGATGAAGTTGACCAGGACACTGCCGAGCAGAATATAGGACATGTAATCGCCGCTTCCACTGTATGCCGCAAAGCCGGATGACTCTCCGTTTGTGCTGAAGGCTCTGCCCATAAAGTAGACGGGTGTGATCCAGATGATCGGGTTAAAGATGTGCGAGGCCGCGTTCAACGGGTATCGCAGGAAAACCTTCCAATCCTTGCGGGCGATCACATACAAGGCGCGCAGTTGGGTTTTGAGACTGGGTTGTGAGAGGGTAGTAAGTTCCATGATAAATTCTCCGTCATTGCGAGTGGTGCATTGGCACTACGAAACAATCTCCAAATAGAGTCGGGGATTGCTTACCCTGGCGGGCACACGTCGTCGCCTCGGTCTCGATACAGCCTCGACGAACACTCGGCTTACTCGACCAGCGGCTCCTCACAATGACATTAGTATTGCCCGATCGCGCCGGTCTGACGGGCGCGGCGTTCCATCCACAGGAAAGTGAAATAACCGACAAAAAGCCAGAAGATACCGAAGGTAACCAACGGAATTAGATCCGGCAGCAGCTCGGTAAAGCCAGCGTTCGAAAAGGCCGCTGCGCGCATCCCGTGAATCAAATAGGTCTGCGGCAGCCACTTCGCAAAGGACTGCATCCAACCCGGCAGGATCGCAACCGGGAAGGTGATACCGCAGAAGATCATCACCAGTCCGCGGACCAGAAAGACGAAGGCGTTGGCTTCCTTGACGGTAATGACCAGGCTTGCAAACGCAAAGCCCAATCCGTAAATGGCGGGGATGGCAGCCAGCATCATCAGTACAAGCATCCATGGGTTACCGCTCAGGCGAATGCCGAAGAGCAGGCCGAATTCCAGGGCCGTAATGCCAACGAACATGGCCATCGAAATGATCTGCGGACCGGTGTGCCCGAGCAGGTAGGAAAACCTCCAGGTGGGGGAGAGCCAGTTCGATTCGAGCGTGCCGCGCATCTGTTCGTTGCGCAGGGAGAAACCGACGTCCCATAAAACGATGTTCTGCCACATCCAGACCGTGGTGCCGACGATGATGTAGCCGATGTAGTTCGTTGAGCCGGTCGTAGCGGTAAAGACAGCCAGTCCGCTGCCATCCGGGCCTGAAAGCGCGCGCGCCGTCAGGATGTACATCATCGGAAAGATCAACGGCCAGATGATCAGTGCGATGATCCAACTCGGATAGCGGGTGAAGATCGTCCACTCGCGGCGGAGGATGGCCGAGAACGCACGCAAGTCTGATAAAAAGTTTTTTTGCCCAAGTGAGCGGGGAGTGAGTGTGGATTCCATGTCTGCTCCTAATCGCGCAGCGCTTTGCCGGTCAGGTGGATGAACACATCCTCAAGAGAGGGTTTGACGATATTCATGTTGACGAGCCGCGTACCGTTCTGGCTGATGCTCTCGACGATCTGGGGCAGCAAGGTTCGGCTGTTCGCGGCCTGCAGGTTGACCTCCCACAGGTCGGCTTCGCCCTGCTGCAGCGCCACAAGATTTTCAACTTCCTGCAGGGCGCTCAGCCTTTCGCCGATGTACTCCTGCCAGCCGCTGACCTCCAGGCGGATGATCTCCTTCTGTTCGATGCGTCTTTTGAGCCCTTCGGGCGTATCGAGTTCGATGATCCTGCCGCTGTCGATGATGCCGATGCGATCCGAGAGCAGGTCTGCCTCCTCCATGTAATGGGTGGTCAGCAGAATGGTATGCCCCTCCTGTTTAAGCTCTGCGATCAGTTCCCGAATGTTGCGGGCAGCCTGCGGGTCCAGGCCGAGCGTGGGCTCATCCAGCAGAAGGATGGGAGGTCGCGCAAGCAGGGCTTTGGCGATGGCGACGCGCTGCCGCATTCCGGTCGAATATTTTTCCACGAGTTCGTCGGCGCGATCCTTGAGTTCCATGCGTTCGATCAGTTCATCGACACGTTTTTGGGCCGTTGCCGACGGGATGTGATACAACGCTGCAAAATACTCCAGGTTCTCACGTCCGGTCAGTTTCCAGTAGATACTGCGTTCACCGGCCAGCAACGTGCCCAAGCTGCGGCGCACGTCATTTGCCTGTTTGACAAGGTCGTAGCCATTGACATGCGCCGTACCGCTGGTGGGCTCAAGCAGGGTGCACAACATGCGGATGGTGGTGGATTTTCCTGCGCCGTTCGGACCCAGCAAACCGAATATCTCACCGCGCTCGATCTGGAGATCGACGCCGTCCACGGCGGTGAACATGGATTTGGACTTTTTCTTCCCAAACGGCCAACGCCTCTTTTTCCCCTCACCCCTGCGCCCCTCTCCCTCAGGGATAGGGGATGGGGGTGAGGGACTTTTATCTCCCGTCCCCGGGCGGGCAGGGAACTTCTTGACAAGTTGGTGGGCTTCGACAGCAAATTGAGACATGGGTTTCTCCTTATTTAAAGGTGATTTTCAATAAACAATAGTTCATTTTTAATAAATTTACATTTTTATTGTTGATTTTTTGAATATTACAACATAA
>DATHRQ010000302.1:0-1701 GCA_035465095.1 Anaerolineales bacterium
TTTCTGTGGTAGTCGGGCGGGGCATCCTGCTGGAAGGCCGCGTCGCAAACGGAACCCTGCAGACAGGCGGAAGCGTTGAGATACTCACTTCCACGGGGAATATCATCAACCCCAGCCTGCTGGCGATCCTGATCTCGAACACGCCACGCAATCAGGTTTCGGTCGGCGACTTTGCAAGTATTTTGGTGGGCGGTATCGATGCAACCGGCCTGAGCCCCGGCATGCTGCTGGTAAAAGCAGGTGAATTTGAATCCTACCAGGAGGCGCTTCTCCAACTCCAATAACGGTCGTTTCCTGCAACGGTGATGAAATTAATATTTCCGGGCGGAAAAATGTGACTACAATGAAAGTATGAATGCCAAGCCGGGATATTTGCTTATCGTCGAAGACGACCCCGACATCCTCGCGCTGTTGGACACGACACTAAAATTCAAGGGGTATCGTGTTGCCACGGCGAACAACGGCAAAGAAGCATTGGATCTCGTTCAAAACGAGCATCCGACCGTTGTGATCGCAGATATCATGATGCCTCAACTGGACGGTTTCGGCCTGGTCCACCGACTGCGCATTAACCCTGATACTCGCATGATCCCCGTGATCTTCATCACAGCCACTTATGTGGCTCCTGAAGACAAGATCTTTGCCCTGCGGATCGGCGCAACGCGCTTCATACAAAAACCCATCGACCTCGACAGATTCCTGCAGGTCGTTGATGAGATCATCAAGCAGAGACCGTACAACATCCCTGAACCGCTCGATGAATTCAATTTCTACAATGGATATCGCCAGCGCCTGCAAGTCAAACTCGACGAAAAGGTCAAACAGATCGCTCGCGATGAACTTTTGCTGAAGAGCAAACGAAATGCCGAGGATCAAGACTTACAGGTATCTCTTTGGCACGCCAATCGCGAGCGGGAGGAATTAAAGGTGCTGCTTAAAGAGATTCATAAACAACTTGAAAGAATTGCCGATCAGGGATAGTTCACTAATTAAGTACGATCGCGTCATCCGTAACGGACAGTTGATTTCCACATCTTTCGCATTGCATTGCACCTGAAACCATCCCCCATTGAATCTGCCTGCAATCGGAACACTGCAGCACATCTTCCAGCCTGTGTCTCTCAGCAGGATTTGATTTTCCGCTCTTGACAGCTATTACGCGGTCGAACAATTTCCACCACTTTGTGACCTGCACGTTTGTAAAGCCATGCTTTTCGAGCAGCGCCGTATATTGCTTTACACTTTTCACCTTCGCTTTGCGGCCTGATGCCTCGGTCCCGCGCGAGGTAAGAAAGACGCCGCCAGGGCGCAGCAAACGTGAGAATTCGGCCAGCGGCTCGTCCATGTTGGGGAAGAGCTCCAGCACCTCCAGCGCACAGACCACGTCAAACGCCGCATCTGGGAATGGCAACGGCATTGACTGATGACGAAGAAACTCAACTGACCCCGAACCTTCGGCTGCTTTGCCGGCGAGCTTTGCAGAAGCCTGCTCCAGCATTCCACGCGAGAGATCGAGCGCGATAATATGTCCCTCGAATTCGGGGCGATCGGTCAGGGCGTAGGATAAACGCCCGGTACCGGTAGCAAAATCAAGGACGAAAGGAGCGGGGACGCTGCGAGTCGCTTCCAACAATGGCTGTGCAAGCATTTCGTCGTCGCGTAACTGGCTCTCATGCTTGCCTGCATCATATTTCCTGGCCC
>DATHRQ010000303.1:0-2713 GCA_035465095.1 Anaerolineales bacterium
GATCACTTCAAACAGTTCAACGACACGCATGGACATCCCGCCGGCGACGCGCTTCTTTGTGAAGTGGGTAAATTTCTGCAGGATCATCTGCGTGCCGAGGATATCGCCTGCCGTTATGGCGGAGAGGAGTTCCTGTTGATCATGCCGGAGGCAACATTGGAATCGACACAGCAGCGTGCGGAGCATCTGCGGCAGGAGGTCAAGGGATTACAGGCGGAGTACAAAGGTCAGGTTGTCGGGGGCATCACGCTCTCATTGGGCGTCGCCATCTACCCGGAACATGGTTCCACGCAGGAAACCCTCCTGCGCGCCGCCGACGACGCCCTTTACCGCGCCAAACATGAAGGGCGCAACCGGGTGGTGATCGCACAGCCGGAAGGGTGAATGGGGGGCGGTTGGTTCGGATCGTTGAAGTGAAGGTAGAAGTTGTAGGTAAAGGCGGACGGGGCACCCTTCGAGTATCTGCGACCATCCGCCCTTACGGTTTTATCGTACAATCGGGGAATATGAAAGAATTCATCTACTCCCGTAATGCCGTGTATGAAACTTTGCGTGCCAAGCGCAGGGAGGTATTTAAGATACTAATCGCCGAAGGCGCACAGGAGAAAGGAAATCTCAAAGAAATAATTTACATCACGAAACAGCGCAAGATCAAAATCGAGCGCGTCCCGCGCGGGCGATTGGATAAGATCAACAAACACAATCAGGGTGTGGTGGCTGAGGTCAGCGGCTATCCATACAGCGATGAGATCGACATCCTTGACCGCGCCAGAAAACTGAACGAGCAACCCTTCATCCTTTTGCTTGATTCGTTGAACGATCCGCAGAACTTCGGCACGCTCATTCGCACGGCTGAAGCGGTCGGCGTGCACGGCGTTATCATTCCGCTGGCGCATACGGTTGAGGTCACGCCTGCGGTGGTCAATACGTCATCAGGGGCGAGCGAGCATATGCTGATCGCGCGCTCGAATCTGGCGCAGTCCATCGATACGCTCAAGGCTGAGAACGTCTGGGTGGTCGGGCTCGACCAGAACGGGGAAACGATCGGGGAGAAGACCAAACGTCATTTGACGGGAGCAACTGCCGTCGTCGTCGGAAGCGAAGGCGAAGGCATCCGCAGGCTCACGCGCGACAAATGCGACATTATCCTGCAGCTTCCCATGCGTGGTCAGATCGAGTCGCTTAATGCGGCTGTGGCGGGGTCGGTCGCGCTGTATCTGGCGTATTTGAATCGAATTTAATCGTAGGGGCACAGCGGGACGATCTCCCGTCAAACTCCTCATGGATTTGCTGTGCCCCTATAATAAACATTGGAGATTTTATGCCACAAGCAACCTATCATTTTCCACGCGGATTTTTATGGGGGACGGCAACCGCCGCGCATCAGGTGGAAGGCAACAACACCAACAACCAATGGTGGATGTGGGAACAGGACGGTCATACGGACGGGACGTCTGGTCTGGCCTGCGATTGGTGGGGAGGCCGCTGGAAGGAAGATTTCGACCGCGCCGCCGAAACGGGACAGAACGCTCATCGCTTCTCGGTGGAGTGGAGTCGCATCCAGCCAACACCTGATACCTGGGACGAAGACGCGCTCGAACGTTACCGCAATATGCTGCGCGGATTGAAGGAACGCGGCATGACACCCATGGTCACGCTGCATCATTTCTCCGATCCGTTATGGCTGTATGAAAGAGACGGGTGGGAAGACGAGGAAATTATTACGTTGTTCGAGAAGTTCGTCCGCAAGACCGTCGACGCGCTGAAGGAATACTGCACGTTGTGGTGCACGATCAATGAACCGAACGTCTATGCTTTGAGCGGATACGTGGTAGGCGATTTCCCAACCAAGCGGCGCGGTGTCAAAATTGCAATGCAAGTCATGGCAAATATGCTGCGCGGACATGCTGCTGCGTATCACGCCATCCATGCGATACAGCCCGAAGCGCGCGTGGGCTATGCTCATCACTACCGCCCGATGGTGGCGAAGCGGAAGTGGTCTCCGCTCGATCAGTTGATGCGCAAGATCCGTTATGACGGGCTCAACATGGGCTTCCCTATGGGAATCAGCATAGGCGTGATGAAGTCGCCTGTGGGCAATTATCGTGTTCCTGAGGCCAAAGGGACGCAGGATTTCATGGGGTTGAACTATTACTCCGAAGACACAGTCAGTTTCGATATAACCAGACCGCGCGAACTGTTCACAAAAGCTGAATATCCTAAAGATGCGGATTTAAGCGATAATGGATTTGCCGCGAATATCCCCACAGGCTTGTTCGATACGATCAAATGGGCTGCGCGGATGTTCCCCAACCTGCCGCTCATTATCTCCGAAAACGGAGTTGAAGATGCAGACGATCATATGCGTCCGCGTTATCTGGCGCAGCACATCCATCAGGTCTGGCGGGCGGTCAACTTCAACTGGCCCGTGAAAGGCTACTTCCACTGGTCGTTGGTGGACAACTTCGAATGGGAGCGCGGCTGGACGCAGCGCTTCGGTCTATGGGGTTTGGACGTGGAGACGCAAAAACGCACCAAACGCCCCAGCGCCGACCTGTATGCTGAGATCTGCAAAGAGAACGGTCTCTCGTCTGAGATGGTGAAGAAGTATTGTCCTGAAGTGTTTGATAAACTCTTTCCCGTGTAAATGTTTACGCGTTTGAACGTTCCAACGTTGTTTATGAATCTCCCGCCTGAATTTATCTCCAACGTA
>DATHRQ010000304.1:0-6351 GCA_035465095.1 Anaerolineales bacterium
CTGCTGAATTACTACAAGCAACTCTTACGTGTCCGTAGGAATTCACCCGCCCTGATCCAGGGCGAATATTTGCCTCTTCACGAAGACGCAAAGGGATACTTTGCCTTCCTGCGCGTAACTCGTCCTGAGCGGCGCGAAGTGGAGACGAAGGATGGGGAACAGACGGTGCTGGTCGTGCTGAATTACGCTGCGAAACCTCTCGAACTCGATTTTTCGCAGGCCAACGAGATCGAAAGGAGTTCTCTGCACGTCCTGTTCTCAAGCGCAGCGAGATCGATTATGGATCTCGACCCTGAGAAACTACACATTGGCGCGTTTGAGGTGCTTGTTGCGGAAGTGGAATAATTATCTGAGAATTGGGATAAGATATAAAATGTAAACTGGAATGTCATGCTGAGCGTAGCGAAGCATCTCTTGTACAGAAAGAAAGACTCTTCGGTCGCGAAGACCGCTCCCTCACATCGTCCCGATGTCCTTCGGGAGAGTGACAGAGTTTTAGAAGTTGGAGCAAAAAATGATCACCCCTCAGAAAGAAATCCAGTACGAACGATATGAGTTCAAAAAATGGGAGCATTTCGACGCCGAAACCATCGTTGAAGCGCCCGTATCGTTGACGGTCAACGGGGAGGTGTGGTTGAGTTTCATGTGCACACCGCTGCACCTGGAAGCGCTGGCGGTGGGGTTTTTATACAACGAAGGAATCATCGAAGCGATGGAGGAAGTTGAAGACGTACGCGTGTGTGAACATGGTGATAATGTGGATGTCTGGTTGAACCGCAGTGTGGAGCAGCCGACCTCGTGGCGGCGGACGTCCGGCTGTACGGGCGGGGTGACGGCGGTGGATGCGCTGGCGAGACCTGATGTCTCCTTTGAAGGGAACCAGCTCGAAGTGGGGCCTGAAGCGGTCGGAAAATTGGTCGGGATGCTTTTCGAGTCGCAGTCGCTTTACCGCGAGACCGGCGGAGTCCATACCTCTGCATTGAGCGACGGAGAGAAAATTGTCCTGTCGGCGGAAGACATCGGCAGGCACAACACGCTCGATAAGATCGTGGGCCGCTGCCTGATGGAAGACAAATTCCCTGCAAATCGCATCCTGATCACCACGGGGCGCATCAGTTCGGAGATGTTGCAAAAAGCCGCGCGGATGCGTGCGCCGATCCTGATCTCGCGCACCTCGCCCAGTTCGCTTTCGATCGAAATGGCCGAGCGCTATGGCATCACGTTGATCGGATATGCGCGCAAACACCGCTTCAATGTGTATTCGAATACACAGCGGGTTGGGCTTTCATAACAAGTTTAAAATCAAGGGGCGGGTTTGGTAAAATCCACCGCATGTCCAAGCGCTTGTTCCACATAGTTCTTGTGCCTTTATTGATTTCCTCCTGCTTTCGTTCAACAGGAGATGCCTACCCTACCTATGACCCATTTGCTACGGTGGAAGCGACCAATGCAGTCCCTGGAATCATCCCAGGCGAGATCGTCGATACCTCCGTTACCCCACGCGGACCCACGCCCACGCGCGCGCCGGTTTCTGTGACGTTACCTGCGCGCAGCTCCGGCATCGGTCTGACCACTCCGACGCCGGATGCGCCGCATCCACTTCCGCCGCCGCGCGAGTTTGTCGACCAATATGTGATACAGCCCGGCGACACATTGGGGATCGTGTCGCAGCGCTATGGCATCGGCCTGTCGGCGCTGATGGAGGCCAACGGCCTGAGTGAATTCAGTATTCTTTCGGTCGGTCAGGTGCTGAACATTCCGCCTGTGATCACCGACCCCATCCCCGGCTCTTCTTTCAAGATCATCCCCAACTCTGAGCTGGTCTTCGGGCCTGCCAGCATCGATTTCGACCTGGAGGCATACCTCGAAAATAAGAACGGTTATCTCTCCAACTACGTCCAGGGAGTGGAGGGCGAATACCTGAGCGGCGTGCAGATCGTCATGCGTGTCTCGCAAAACTATTCGGTCAATCCGCGCCTGCTGGTTGCGTTGATCGAATATCGCAGCGGCTGGGTCACGAACCCGGTTCCAGCGAACATCGATTATCCGCTGGGTTATGTCAACGATTTTTACGCCGGGCTGTATCGTCAGCTTGCCTGGGCGGCGGACAATTTGAACCGCGGCTACTATCTGTGGCGCGTCAACGCGATCTCGACCCTGCCGCTGAGCGACGGCACCTATGTTCCGCTCGACGCGACCATCAATGCCGGCACGATGGGCGTGCAATACTTTTTTTCGCTGTATAATGACCGCGCCGCGTGGGACATCGACGTGAGCGAACAGGGACTCTTTCAAACCTATACCCTGCTGTTCGGCTATCCCTTCGATTATGCCCTCGACCCGCTCCTGCCCCCGAACCTGGCCCAGCCGGCGATGCAGCTGCCCCTCGAGCCCGGCACGACATGGTCCTTTACCGGCGGCCCGCACGGCGGCTGGGATTCCGGCTCAGCTTGGGCGGCGCTGGATTTCGCTCCGCCGGGCGAGGGCGCTGGTTGTGTCACATCCAGTGCCTGGGTTGTGGCTGTTGCAGACGGATATATCATCCGTGCGGAAAACGGCGCCGTGGTGCAGGACCTGGATAACGACGGTTACGAACAGACCGGCTGGACAGTTCTGTACATGCACATCGAGTCGCGCGGCCGCGTGCCGGCGGACACGTATGTGTATGCCGGCGACCCGATCGGGCATCCTTCCTGTGAAGGTGGGATCTCGAATGCCACACACCTGCACCTGGCGAGAAGATACAACGGCGAATGGATTCCCGCGGATGGCAGTCTTCCGTTCATATTGGACGGCTGGGTTTCCAGCGGAGACGGCATATTGTACAATGGGTATCTGACGCGCGATACAACCGTCCTGGAGGCGGAAGAGGGCGTCTTCGAGGGCATAAATCAGATCTCGAGATAACCGGAGTGCGTCGCACCCTCTCTGAAATCAATACAGGTATAATCCCCCTGTTGGAATTATTGTGAAACGAATTTTCTTTTTGCTCGTTACCGCGTCGGCGCTGCTGACATCCTGTGTTGGGAATGCTTCCTTATGGGGTCAATACCAGACTCCCACGCCCGTCGGGTGGATTCCAGAAACACCCACGTTCACATCCATGCCGCCGTCCGAAAGCCCGGATGTTGTCGTGCCGGATGTTTTTTATCCAACGGTGACGCCTTTCCCCACTGCGACGTCAACGCCCCTGGCAAGTTTTGTGACCAGGGATGCCGCCAGTCAGCCTGCCGAAGAAATAACACCCACTCCGGATGGCGAATCGATCTTGTATTATGTTCAGGGCGGAGAATGGCTTACAGCTGTGGCGAGCAGGTTCGGGGTAAGCGTGCACGAGATCACGTCTCCCAAGATATTGCCCGAAAAGGGTTTTATCGACGCGGGAACCCTGCTTATCATCCCCAATCGATTGGACGCGACCATTCAATATACGCCTGCGGTGCAATTCATGCCCGACAGCGAGGTGGTTTTTTCCGCCACCTCGACCGGTTTTGATATCGATAATTATGTGAAAGATGCGGGCGGATATCTTGCCACCTATCGCGAATATCTTGGCACAACGGCCTGGACGTCCGGCGCCAGGGAGATCGAGCGTCTGGCGTACGAGAATTCGATCAATCCACGGCTCCTGCTTGCGCTGCTGGATTATGAAGCGAATTGGGTGCGCGGCACTCCGGAGAATCAGTTCCGCACTGATTTTCCGTTGGGGCATGAACATTACCGCAACAAGGGCTTATTTGGGCAGTTGACATGGGGTATCAACCAACTTTCGGTGGGATATTACGGCTGGCGGAAAGGGACGATCACCGAACTTACATTCACCGATGGAAAAAAGCTTCCCATTGACCCCACATTGAACGCCGGCACAGTGGCGGTGATGACCCTGTTCGCGCGTGAGCACACCCTGAACGAATGGCTCCGTATCATGGATGTGAACAGCGGCTTTCCAAAATTTTATACCGACATGTTCGGCGATCCATGGGGACGCGCCGATGCGATCGGCAGTTTCTTTCCGCCGGGTATGAGCCAGCCGGGCATGACATTGCCCTTCGAGGCAGGTAAAACCTGGTCGTTTACCGGCGGCCCGCACAGCGCCTGGGGTACGGATGGTCCCTTGGCGGCGGTGGATTTTGCGCCCGAAAACGACATCCCCGGATGTTTCGTGACGGATTCGTGGGTGGTGGCCATTGCGCCTGGTTTGATCGTCCGCTCGGGGAACGGCGTTGTGGTCATCGATATGGATGGGGACGGCTCGGAACAGACCGGTTGGAACATCCTGTATCTGCATGTTGCCAGCAAGGATCGCGTGGCCGTAGGGCAGTGGGTCGAGCAGGGCGGGTTGATCGGCCATGCCTCCTGTGAAGGCGGCAAATCAACGGGCACGCATGTCCATATCGCGCGAAAATACAACGGCGAATGGATGCTGGCCGATGGCCCGATCCCGTTTGTTATGGACGGTTGGCAGGTCCTGGCAGGCGAACAGCCCTACCTGGGGAAGATGCTCAACGGCAACAATGTTGTCACAGCAGATGTTTATGGGCAGGCCTGGTCGCTGGTCACGCGCGAATATGACGAATAAGTACGGACGAGTGACTTTCATCCTCAAGATGACGGCCACTTTATTTGCTTTTACGATCTCAGCCTGCATCCCTCGCGAATCGAACAGCGCCATCGAGAACATGATCACGCCGCTTGCGCCCACACCGGTCCCCGCGCCGACATCCGGACGGCCGGCCTACGATCCCGGCGAACTGGTCGAATACATCGCGCAAAACGGAGATACGCTCCCTGCGCTGGCCGCAAGGTTCAATACGACTGTTGCCGAAATACTGGAGGCCAACCCCATCATCCCGCGCGATGCGACCACCATGCCGCGCGGACTGCCGATGCAGATCCCGATCTATTACCTGCCATTATGGGGTACGCCGTATCAAAGCATCCCAGACAGCGCCTTTGTCAATGGGCCGGCCCATATCGGCTTTAGCACGTCCGCCTTTGTGGCGGCCTCCTCCGGGTGGTTGAAGGAGTATCGCACCTATGCAGGCGGAAGGAATCGCACAGGCGCGGAGATCGTCGATTACGTTGCCACCAATTACAGCATCAGTCCGCGTTTGTTGTTGGCAGTGCTCGAATATCAAAGCGGCGCGCTCACACAACCGCAGCCGCCCGGCGTCAATTATCTTCTCGGGCATCGCCGCGTTTTCTACGACACTCCCTATTTACAGCTCGTCATCGCGGCCAACATACTTAATGACGGATACTACGGCTGGCGCGGCGGCATGTTGACGGAGTTTGAACTGCCCGACGGTTCCCTGGTGCGTCCCGACCCCTGGCAAAACGCGGGATCGGTCGCGCTTCAATATTATTTTTCGAGAATATATTCGGGAGGCAGCTACTACGCTTCGATCGGACCCGAAGGCCTGGCCCAGGTATACAGCGAACTGTTCGGCGACCCTTGGCCCGAGTCTGCGGCTTTCGGCATGCCCGGAAGTTTGAGCCAACCCGAATTGCGTTTTCCGTTTCGCGCCGGTTATATCTGGGCGTATACGGGAGGCCCGCACACAGGCTGGGGCTCCGGTCAACCGTTTGCGGCGGTGGATTTTGCCCCCGCGTCAGATACTTCCGGCTGCTGGAAAGTTGGGAATGATCTGTTTGCTACTGCCATGGCAGACGGGTTGGTCGTCAGATCGGATGTTGACGGCGTGGTCATCGACCTGGATAAGGACGGTGACGAACGGACAGGCTGGGTCTTATTCTATTTGCATCTGGCCACGAACAATCGTGCAAGCGTGGGGCGGGAACTGAAGGCTGGAGACCCTGTAGGCTATCCATCCTGCGAGGGCGGTTCCTCCACAGGGACGCATGTGCACGTGGCGAGAAAATACAACGGCGAATGGATCCTCGCAGACGGCCCGCTGGCGTTCAACTTCGAGGGTTGGCAGGCAAACAGCGACGGTGCCGCCTACAAGGGTACGCTGACACGCGGCCCGTTGACGATACGCGCATGTGATTGTTCCGATGCGCCGAGCCAGGTCAGGTCTGAAATTCCGTAAATACGGTCAGCCGCCCTTCGGTTCCTGCCAAACCCCTTTATGTATCAATGTTTGGTTGCCATCCCCTTCATCTTCATAAATTTCATAATGCAGGTCGATCGGAAACACCTGTGCGAACATGATCTGTGCCGGGCAATACTTCATGGCTGTCAGTTCGATTGCGCGCAGCACCGCCGCCTCGCTGACGTTTTTCCCTGAGACGATGTACGTGATCACAGCGCTTGTAAATACCTTTGGATATTGATGGGAACGTGGCGCATTCATCTTCACATCGAACTGTGTAACCTCCTGGCGTTTC
>DATHRQ010000305.1:0-2677 GCA_035465095.1 Anaerolineales bacterium
GTTCTATGAGATCGACGCAACCGACCCCACCAAACCGTGGACATATGGTCCCGGCACATTCGGTGACCTGCTTATCAGCCGCGCAGGCGGATTCAACGTCGGCGGCATTGCAACAGACCCGTATCCGCAACTCAGTCTCGAACAGATCGTTTCAGCGAATCCCTCGGTTATCGTTCTTGGTGATGCCATTTGGGGCGTGACGCCAGAATCAGTTCTGGAGCGCCCAGGCTGGGAGTCGATCGAAGCGGTGAAGAGCAATAACATCTTCTCGATCGACGACAACCTCATCAGCCGCCCCGGCCCGCGCCTGGTGGACGGCCTCGAACAACTCGCAATACTCTTGCACCCCGGCTTGTATGAATAATTAACATAAAGTAGGGGCACGGCAAACTCTGAAAGGATCGTGACGGTTGATTGTCCCGCCGTGCCCCTACGATAAAAATGAAAAACAAACCCTTCCTTTCCTCCTTCCTCTTTCTTTTCCTCGCCACTCTCCTCAGCCTCGCGATCGGTTCTGTTTTCATTTCTCCCAAAGACCTCTGGGATGTCATCCTCGGTAATGGCACTGAAATCTCCACTTCAATCATCTGGAAAATTCGACTACCGCGGACAGTCCTCATCGCATTGACAGGCGCAGCGTTGGGCGGAAGCGGTGCGACCTATCAGGGCTTGTTCCGCAACCCGCTGGCTGACCCGTTCCTGATCGGCATCGCATCCGGTGCGGGGCTGGGCGCGGTCATCGCCATGTCCATCGAGTGGCCGTATTCGTTCTGGGGCCTGATGGCAATCCCGATGGCGGCCTTTCTGGCTGCGCTCCTTACGGTTTTCATCGTCTACTCTTTCGCGCGCGTCGGGCAGACCATTCCCACCACCAACCTCATCCTCGCAGGTGTCGCTTTTTCATCCTTCGCCACCTCGCTGACATCCTTTCTCATGATCCGCTCCACCAGCGAAGTCCGCCGTGCGCTCGGCTGGCTGCTGGGCGGTGCCACGCAAAACAACTGGACCGCCATTCTTGCCATGCTTCCCTACCTCCTCATCGGTATCGGCATTCTGCTCTTCAGCGGTCACGCGCTCAATCTTTTACAATATGGCGACGACCAGGCCCAGCAACTCGGGCTGGACGTAACGCGCACAAAACGGATTCTGTTGGTCGCCTCCTCCTTGACGACAGCCTCCGCTGTGGCCTTTTCCGGTATCATTGGATTCATCGGACTCATCGTCCCGCATCTGATCCGGCTGTGGTTTGGTCCCGATTACAAACGTTTACTCCCCCTCAGCATTCTCGGCGGCGGGACGGCATTACTCGCATCTGATATCCTCGCACGGGTGCTCATATCTCCGCAGGAGATTCCCGTCGGCATCATCACTGCGCTCGTTGGCGCTCCCTTCTTTTTATGGGTGTTGAGGCGTTCAAAGAACCAAGGATTTTGGTAAATTATGAAGATCAATATTCGCCCCCTGGAATCAACAAACATCCATCAAGTGGATACTTTTGAGCGCAATTCCATTGTCCGCTCGCATCTCATGCTTGATGTAAAAGATAACAAGATCAGCTATTCCATCGTCCCAGTGGAACCCTATGAAAAAATCTTCAATATTGAAGTTGAAGAGTATCCAACGTTTATTGACAACCCTCAAAAGGCAATCTTCTTTGCCGATGTAGACGGAATCCCTGCCGGTCAGGTGAAAATCGTCCCGTGGTGGAATAAGTTTGCCTGCGTTCAGGAACTGGTCGTTGACACTGAATTCAGAGGCAAGGGTATCGGACAGGCTCTATTGAATCATGGCGTCGAATGGGCACGAGAGCATAATTACCCCGGCGTGACATTGGAAACGCAGACCAACAACGTCTCTGCTTGCAAACTCTATGAAAAATGCGGCTTTGTCCTGAGCGGGTTTGACATGAATGCCTACAGGAATGAACCTGAGGCTCACGATGAAATTGCACTATTTTGGTATTTGATATTTTGATATGTTAAAAATCCAAAATCTCTCCGTCTCTTATAGCTCCCGCAAAATATTGCACAATGTCTCCCTTGATGTACAAAGCGGAGAAGTCCTCGCGCTGATCGGGCCGAACGGCGCGGGTAAATCGACCCTCATCCGCGCTGCGAGTGGAGTGATTCCATATACGGGGCAGATCCATACGAACGGAGATGACTTCGCATCGCTATCTCCCATGCAGCGTGCAAAACAGATCGCAACCGTTCCACAGGCTGTTTCCATGCCGCCTGCGTATACGGTTTGGGAAACAGTTATTCTCGGGCGCACACCTTATCTTGGATTTCTGGGTCAGGTATCAGAGAAAGATAAAGAGATCGCGCGGCAGGCATTGGAACGAGTCAGCGCATTACAATTCACAGACCGACGAGTCGGCGAACTTTCAGGCGGAGAACAACAGCGCGTACTACTCGCACGCGCCTTGTGCCAGTCCACGCCGATCTTATTGCTCGATGAACCCACTGCGCACCTGGACCTGCAATATCAAGTTGGTTTATTGGAATTGGTCAGCGACCTCGCACACAAGGACAACCTCGCCGTGCTGATCGCGCTGCACGACCTCAACCTCGCCGCCCATTACGCGGACCGCATTGCTCTCATGGTCGCAGGGAAGATAAAAGCTGTAGGAGAACCAAAGGAAGTATTAAAGCCTGAACTCATCGCTGAAGCGTAT
>DATHRQ010000306.1:0-3369 GCA_035465095.1 Anaerolineales bacterium
CAAGTCTGGGCTGGTGATGATTCTCCCGACACCTTCCGCATTAAGATATGGGACGCCGTTACAGGTGCTGTTGTCTACGATAACGGCATGGACCAGGCAATCGGAGGCGGCAATATAGTTGTACACAACAAGAAATAAAAACGTATAACGAAACTGCCGAAGAACATCTCTGCGCCCTGGGAAACCGGGGCGCAGATTTTGTCTCTCACAACCAGCCAAATAACGATATACTTTCCACCATGCCACGTGAACAGATCGGACTTTTCGGCGGCACGTTCGACCCGCCGCACCTTGGTCATCTTATTCTTGCATCAGAAGCCCACGCGCAGCTGGGACTTAATCGTCTGTTGTGGATACCCACGCCCGAACCCCCTCACAAACAGGATCAATCCCTCACATCCATTGAACATCGTTTAACCATGGTAAAGCTGGCGATCCAGGACAACCCGGACTTTGAGTTATCACGCGTCGAGTTGGATAGGCCCGGCCCGCACTACACCCTCGATACGGTTGAACTGATCGCGGAACAATACCCCGAAGCGGAAATTACGCCCATCATCGGCGGCGACTCGCTGCGGGACCTGCCCAAGTGGAACCGCCCGAAGGAACTGCTGCAAGCCTCGCATTGGGTCGGTGTGATGCGTCGTCCCGGCGAACAGGAAAATCTCGAAGTGTTGGAAAATGATCTGCCGGGCATCAGCTCGAAGATCCATTATGTGGATGCGCCGCTGCTCGAGATCGCATCACGCGAGATACGGAGCCGCATTATGGACGGAAAACACTTCCGGTATTTTCTTCATCCGGCAGTATACGAATACATCCTGGAGAATCGTCTTTATCGACAACCCTAAAATCGCATGTCATTATTATTCGATTCCCTCTTCTCATCCGTTGCGCTCAGCCATTTCATGGTGGATGTGTTCAACGCCAGCCGCCCCGTGTTATTGGCCTATCTCGGTCTGAGCGAGTCAAAGATAGCGCTTTATTCGACGATATACATCTGGGTTTCCGCGCTCACGCAACCCTTCTTCGGATGGATATCGGACCGCATAGGACCGCGCTGGCTTGCTGCAGGCGGCGTACTTTGGATGACGGTCTTCTACTCATGTGCAGTCCTGATCCCTGGGCCGGGCGGAATAGCCTGCCTGATCATTGCCGCACTCGGCTCATCATCCTTTCATCCTGTTGGCACAGCCCAGGCCACCCTCCAGGGACGCAACCGCATGGCAGGACGTGAAACAACAGCGGCTTCGTTATTCTTTACGGCCGGCCAGGCTGGGCTCTTCATCGGCCCTGTAATTACCGGCCTTATCCTTGCACAATTGGGCCTGAACTGGTTGTTGATCCTATCCATTGTGTCGCTGCCAATCGGATTCTCTCTGGCCTATCAGTTGAGACATAACCATCCGCACCCCAAATCAGAAAACGGTGATGATCGAATTCAACTTAACGCCAGCATCGGCTTCATCCTGCTGCTTGCTTTTGTCGCCACGCTGCAATCATGGTCGCAGCAAAACATGATCAACTTCCTGCCAAAGTACATCAAGGATATGGGGTTGAGCGCGGCGACATATGGAAACATCGCAGGTTTGTTCATGGGCGGTTCCGCCATAGGCAATGTCATCGGCGGCTTCCTTGGCGACCGGCTCGCAAAACGGAAAGTTGCCGCAACCGCACTATTTATTGCCTCTATCCCCATCTTCATCATCAGTCAGATCGGGTGGTCGCCATGGCTGTATATCCTGATCCCTTTTGCAGGTGCGTGTACAGGATCGGTGCACAGCATCATGGTCGTACTGGCGCAGCGCATCGTCTCCGGCGGCATGGCGCTAGCTTCGGGCTTGATCCTCGGCTTTATCTTCTCGGCTGGCGCGCTGGGGATGCTGCTTACCGGTCCAATGGCAGAAAATTACGGCTTCCCTACGGTACTGATAATGACAACCGGCCTGATCCTGCTGGCCTCTCCACTGGCGTTGATGTTAAAAGAATCGAAGATTGTCAATCGTATTTAAATCAAAAGGTGGAAACGAGCACTTGTCATACACGATTCGTGATGTTTGTTATTTTGGTTAATCCATAGATATTGCACTACAATAGGGGGAACAGGAAATGGGGCTACAATGTTGGGATTATATTTAAAAGAATGTATTGCAGATTATCTCCTGATCTCATTGATACTGGGGGTCAGTGCAGGATATGTTTATCGCGTCAACTCCAAGCGGACAACTAATGACCCATTAAAACAGCATTACCACCCGTACGCTGTCTGGCTGACGCCCATCTGGCCGCTGCTCGTGCTGGGTTGGATGATATTCTTTATCGTTTGTGCAGTACTCTTCGGGGTTTGCCTGCTTATAACCGCTGTGTTATTGGTTGTCTTCCGAAAGCCGTTCCTGATCGAGTGGGTAAAGAAAACAGCTACACAGATTGGAAGCCGTCTCCTGAAGATAAACTCGTTCCTGATCCGATTGATAACGCTGCCATTCAGGCGACAGCTGTCCCTGTAATCCCCCATAGCAGGAAATCGCAATCTATTTTGCGTTCGATCTGTTGACAAACAGATGATACGGAATCATCATCAGGAAACCGACCGCGACCACGATCTGCCCGATCAACACCCCGCTCGACTGCCAGGGCCCAAAATATGGTACCGCTGGCAGCAAATGCGATCCCATGCCAAAGACATCGGCCATACCCGTAAAAACGGAAACCACGTATCCGGTACCGACCAGCCGCATGCCAATATCGGCAACGATACTGCGCGGGGTATTGCCCCACAAGGCAATCAGACCCACATACCCGCCGACACACATCATCGCCAGCCCGATCAGGAAGACAGCGATCTGAACAAACCCGACGACCGGGCTTCTATCCCAACCAAACCAGCCCGGCTTGGCACCCACTGCAAACACGAAAAAGCCGAATATCATCGCAATAAAACTAAAGCGGATGCGCAGGTGGGAAACCCGCATTCCAATATCGTTGTTCATGCAGGCAGGTTCCTCCTCAAAAATCTCAGCCAGTTGCCGCCGAGAACATTGGCCGCATCGGATTCCGTGTAACCGCGTTCGATCAATTTTGTGCCGATCATGGGAAGGTCGGCAATCGAATCCATTTCGAGTGGAATGGACTGCCAGCCAAAACCTCCGTCAAAATCGGAGCCGATGCCTGCGTGCAGGGAACTGCCTGCCAGTTGGCAAATATGATCGATGTGAGCGATCAACGAATCCAACGAGACCTCCTCGCGTTGGTTGCCGTTTGCCCGTTTCCAGCCTGCTTTGAGAAACGTATTGAACGGGATGACACCGATCACAGCCTCGCGTTCAACAAGTCCGCGAATCACATCGTCGGTCAGATGGCGGTTCGTAT
>DATHRQ010000307.1:0-11839 GCA_035465095.1 Anaerolineales bacterium
TGGATCTGCCCCATGATGTCTTCCTTGCCGCCGAAGCCGCCGCCCATCAACTGCCCCACAATGCGCACCCGCGACTCATCCCAGCCCATCGCGCGCGCCACCTGTGTTCGATCCTGATACGGGATTTGCGAGCCGCAATAAATCTCCATGCGACCATCCGCCAGCGGCACACCGATACTGCATTCGGGTTCGATGAACGCGTGATCGGTCGTCGCCGTGTGGAACGTATGCTCAAGGATCACATCCGCCTCGGCAAAGCCCTGCTCCATATCGCCCTTGCGCACCTTGATGTGCTTGAGCAGATTTCCCTTTTCATGGATTTGCTCGACGTCATCCTGACGTGCCTGCACTGGATTCGTGATCACTGGATGAAGGTCAAATTCCGCCTCGATCAAAGCCGACGCCTGCTCGGCGATCTCAAGCGTTTCCGCCGCTATGATCGCGATCGCATCCCCCACGTATCTGACGCGTTCTCCTACGCCGACGATCACCGGCCAGTCATAGACAACCAGTCCATGATTGTGCTCGCCTTTGATATCTTCCGCGGTTAAGACTGCAACGACACCATCCAACGCTCTCGCCTTCGACACATCGAGCTTCGTCAAGAACCCATGCGGAATCCCCGCGCGCTTGGCTTTGGCAAATAACATTCCATCAAAGACTAAATCATCCGTATAAATTGCAGTGCCATCTACTTTTTCGATTCCATCAGGACGCAGATACGTATGCCCAACCGAATCATGGACATGAATCGAATCAGGGATATTCGGCTTCCTGACAGGCTCACCCGTTCGCATGGATTCAGCCGCCGCAAGAATGGACCTTTCGATCATCGGATACCCCGCACAACGACACAGCGTATCCTTCAACGCAAAACGGACTTCATCCTTCGTCGGATTTGGATTCCGCTCGAGCAGCGCATACGCCGTCATAATCTGCCCAGGGATACAGAATCCACACTGCACAGCGCCGTGTTCTACAAAGGCTTCTTGTAAGGGATGCAAGCCCTTCCCCCCCTCACCCGCTCCCTTCGGTCGGGGCACTCCCCCCAAATCCTTTGTATTTGGGGGGAGATGGAGGGGGGCAAGCCCTTCAATCGTCAACACCGTCTTCCCATCCGCCCGCTCAGCAGGATAAATGCACGAGACGATAGACTCGCCGTCCACAAGGACGGTACACGCGCCGCATTCGGCTTCATCACAGCCGATTTTCGTCCCTGTCAGGCGCAAGCGATACCGCAGCAAATCCGACAAGGTTTCATTTGGCCTGGCTTTGAGCGTATGTTGTTGTCCGTTAACTGTAAGAGAGATTTGGTTAGTCATGTTTCACTTCCTAAAGTTTGAACCACAGAGACACTGAGTCACGGAGTTTTTATATTCTCTGTGTCTTCATGTCTCAGTGGCTTCAACTTCTATAAGACTCGGCGATAAATGCCATCTTTCAAAACAGGGACGTTGAAGTTCAACAGTAGCCCAACACGAATCCCTGTCAGTTTCATATACGTCAATAACTGCGCTTCGTGGACTGGTATAACACGTTCCACAGCTTTTAATTCAACGATCACACGCTTATCATAAATAAGGTCAATTACATAACCAGCGTCCAAATCAAGACCTTTGTAATTTAAAGGTAAATCCACCAATCTTTCGAAAGAGATATTTCGCAATTTACTTTCATGCTCCATGCAGACCTGATACGCAGACTCAAGTAATCCAGGTCCGAGTATCTTATGCACTTCAATCGCCGCGCCAATAATCTTGTCGGTCAACTCCTTTTCCAATAACGGCTGATTATTCTTATTCTGAGGAACAGGAAAATTACGCTGCATTGCCAATCCTTTCACAAAAACTCAACAAGGAATCTCAGTGTCTCCGTGTCTCAGTGGTTAGCCGGTTCTCAACCAAGCAGTTTCAACTACATCCCTAAACAACCCGCTGACAATATGCCTACGATAATCTGCACTTGCTCTGCGTGCACTCGTGCGGAATTGGGCCTGGTCAAGCAATGCTTCGAGCGCGGATTCAAATGTTGCTTCGTTGAGAGATTTATCGCGCAGAGCATCTTCGGCTTGCGTGGCACGGAAGGGAAAGAGAATCATTTTCATTTAACGAGAATTTCAATAATATCAACTAGCTTTGAAGCCTTCTCCCGTTGGTCGATGTCAAAGGTAACTAAAGGAATATTCAAAGTGGAAGCGACTGCAATATAAATAGAATCCGCGCCGCGCACACCGTTTTTTGCGGCGATACGCGACGCGTCATCCATCAGGGATTTGTCCATTTCCACAATTCGGACGTCGGGTAAATTTTCGATCTTCTGGATGGCACTTAATCCAAGTTCAGGTTTGCCTGTTACCCTGCTGATGACTCCGCCAACTTCTGCCAATAAAAGTGACGGAGAAACAAACGTTGCTCCCTGCTCGCGCTGGGTGTTCATCCAATCCTTTACTGGAAGATGGAACTTGTCGCCTTCCACGAGACGTGATACCCAAACACTGGCATCGAGGACAACGAACACTACCTTCGTCCCTCAGAAACAGCTTTCGCGGCAGATACGCCCATTTTCCAATTCGCGCTGATCTCGGCGGCAAGATTGTCCAGTTGAGTCCATGCACGCTCTGCTTTTTTTGGTTTTATCTTGTTTACAGGAACCAGCAAAGCAACCACCTGCCCGTGATACGTGACCTGGATTTCACTCCCCGTCTCACGCACCATGCGGATCAGCTCACTGGTCTGTTGTTTCAATTCGCGAATTCCAACAGTTAACATTTCAGCCTCCAATTATGCCTACAATTGTAGACACATTTTATCACAATTCACAAATTCAACTTGTCCTCTTCCAAGCAGTTTCAACTACATCCCTAAACAACCCGCTGACAATATGCCTGCGATAATCGGCGGTTGCCCGGCGTGCACTCGTGCGAAATTGGGCTTGGGCAAGCAAGGGTTCGAGCGCTGATTCGAATGTTTCTCCATTGAAGGATTTACCCCGTAATATGTCTTCGGCTTGTGTGGCACGGAAAGGAGTCCCGCCGCCGGGGCCAACGGCAATCCGAATATCTTCGATCGTATTACCCTCGCGTTCAAGCCAGACGGCACAGTTCAAAATGGGCAGTGCCACGCCCTGCGGACGCATGATCCGCTTGAAGCAGGAGGAAACCTTTAGGGACTTGGAGTCCCTAAAGGTTTTTATATAGAAACCAACGATGAGTTCTTCACCGTGTTTGAGTGATGATTTGCCTGGACCTAGGAACAAGTCTTTGAAGGGAATGCGTCTGGTCTCGATATGCCGTTCGCTATCGCTCACGGCTACTCGACCAGCAGAGGCTATTTCAGCTTCTGAATTCAAAGCCAGCAACGCAATCGTCCCGTCGGCGGCAGGCAGGGCATGCGCGACGTTGCCCCCCAGCGTCGCCACGTTGCGGACCTGTGGTCCGGCGATCAGGTTACAAGCTTCGGTCAAGGCTTGGGCGTGCGTGACAGCCAAAGGATGATGCACGATGCGGTTGACCGGGACGGCGGCGCCGATGAAGAGTTCCTCTCCACGCTGCTCGAGGAGAGTCAGCTCGGAGATGGAGGTCACATCCATCACTGTTTGAACAGGGTCATGTCGTCGCTGTTCGAGATCCAATAGGAGGTCAGTCCCACCTGCGATGGGAATCACAGGACGCGCTGCAGTTGCAAGCGCGTCCATGGCTTCAGAGAGGGTCTTGGGCTGGAGATAATTTCGCCAAAGTGCCATAGCCAATCGTTACAGGCCTCTTTCTCCGCGTATATAGGGCGTACCGAGCGCGGCGGGAGCGCCAAGCCGGTTACGGGTGGCGGCGCGCGAACCCCAGACCAGGGCAATGATGGTCAATATAAAGGGCATCATCTGCAGGAAGAAACCATAATTGGAATTTATGAACAAAGGGTTGTCAAACCCGAACAACAGCGCCGGTCCTTGCAGGTCGAGAATAAAGCGGCGCAGCATACCGAACAGATAACCGCCCAAGGCTGCGCGCAGCGGATTCCACTGTGCAAATATGACCAGACCCACCGCTATCCAACCCTGGCCAGAGGTGGTCTGGCTGCTGTACCAGCCCGGCGAAACAGAGAGCGAAATGGTCGCACCAGCCAGGCCGGCCAGCATGCCGCCGATGAAGGTATAGAAATAACGAACTCCATACACACTGATGCCAAGGGAGTCAGCGGCGGAGGGTTTTTCTCCCACCGCGCGCAGGTGCATGCCCGGGCGGGTCTTGTAGATATAGAACCAGGCCAACGGCGCGAAAAGGTAACCCAGGTAGACAAGAACGCTGTGGTCGCTAAAAAACACCGGTCCGATAAAGGGAATGCTGGACAGCAAGGGAATACTTACATCTGGAATTAAGGCCGGGTTCTGTCCCGTAAGGCCCTCGCCCAGGACGAGCGCCAGCCCGGTACCGAGAAAGGTGAGCGAAAGTCCGCTGACCACCTGATCGGCCTGAAAATGGATGGTCACCAAACCGTGTGCGAGGCTTAATAACCCACCGGCGATCATGGCAACAACCAGGCCAAGCCAGGCGCTGTCGGTTGCCAGTGACGTGCTAAACCCGGCCATTGCGCCAAGCAGCATCATGCCTTCCACGCCAAGATTGAGAATACCCGACCGCTCAGCAAAGATCTCACCAATGGCAGCAAACAACAGAATGGTGCCGGTAGCCAGCCCCGCGTGAAGGATGATCTCACTGTTCATACGGCCTCCGCCTGCGGCCGGGTGCTTACGAACCTGATCTTATAACGCAGTAAAACATCACTGCTGATCACCATGAAAAGGATAATACCCTGTAATAAAAAGGCCAAACCTGAAGGTTGGATCTCACGCCCGGCTACGATCAATGCGCCGAACAATATCGAGACGATGATGACGGCAAAAGGATTGAGCTTTGCCAGCCAGGCTACGATAATTCCGGTAAAGCCATATCCCGGAGAGATACGCTCCTGCAGGCGATGGACAACACCGCTGATCTCAGACATGCCCGCCAGACCGGCCAGTGCGCCTGATAACATCATTACCAAAATCACATTACGGGTTATGTTGATTCCCGCATACCGCGCAGCCTTGGGGTTATCTCCGATCAATTTGATCTGGTAGCCCCAGTGACTGCGCTCCAAAATCCACCAGACGATCACTGCAGCAATAATGCCGAAAACCACACCGAGATGCAGCGTGATACCGGAAAACGCCTGATATTCGCGCGCGAGATCAGAAAGACGCGGCAGCCATGCTACTCTTTCGAAGGTGGGGGTCATTTGAAAGCCGGCATCGCTCCATTTATCGAAGATCCAAAAGTTATTCCAATAGATCGCCACATAGTTGAGCATCAGGGTGGTGATGATTTCGTTCACATTGAATTTGGCTTTCAGCCAGCCCGGGAAGAAACCCCACACTGCGCCGCCGATCATACCCATGACGATCATCAATCCGATCACGATGAATTTGGGCGTGGTTTCAAGATCGACCATCGGGATGAGCACCACCAGGCTGGCAGCAAAGGCCCCCAGATAGAACTGTCCTTCTGCGCCGATGTTCCATAGTTTCATTTTGAAAGCCACAGCACAGGCCAGCCCCACCATGATCAGCGGCGTGGCCTTGACCAGGGTATCTGAAAAGACAGGCCACGACCCAAAGGTTGCCGTGAAGAAGAACCTGAGCACGCGCAGCGGTTCCCCACCGATGATGGCCAAAATGACACCGCTGATCAGGAAAGCCACCAGAACTGATCCAAGCGCGGTTACAGCAGGCAGCCACAAAGGAATTTCATCGGTGCGTTGTTCAAATCGGAGCTTGAACGGAAGCCTCATATTTCACTCCTTTTGGTGCCAGTCATCATCAGGCCAATCTCGTTGATGTCCGCGTCTTCGGCAGGCATGACGCCCATGATCTCGCCCTCATAAATGACAGCAATGCGGTCGCTGAGAGCCAGCAATTCGTCCAATTCTTCCGAAATCAACAGGATGGCCGTTCCCGCTTCGCGCTGCTCGAGCAGCAAATTTGAAACGAATTCGATCGCACCCACATCCAGCCCACGTGTAGGCTGCACGGCGATCATCAGTCGCGGCTTGGAAGATATCTCACGCGCCAGGATCACTTTTTGCAGGTTTCCACCCGAAAGTTTGCGCGCCTGTGTTCGCACACCTGGTGCCAAAATTCCATACTCTTCTTTCAATCCGCGGGCATAGTTTCGTGCCTCGATAAAATCGATGCTCCAGCGATTACCGATCGGTTCGTCATGATAATTCTTCATGATCGTATTTTCAGTGATGGACATATTCGGAGCCGACCCAACGCCTGTACGATCTTCTGGGATATGCGAGACGCCGCTTTTAATGGCCTTGATGGGTTTTCTGTTAGCGACTTCCTCACCATTGACCAGGATACTGCCTGCAGTACATGTACGTAACCCCGTGATAACCTGCGCCAATTCACTTTGCCCGTTGCCTGCCACGCCTGCGATGCCCAATATCTCCCCCTGACGTACCTGTAGGGACAGGTTATTGAGGGCAGGAACGCCCTTCCTGTTGAGCGCGCTGACACCCCGCACATCCAGGACAACATCACCCGGCTTTTGAGGTTTCTTTTTCACGAAGAAGACAACCTTGCGCCCGACCATCAGTTCCGCAAGTTTCTCACCCGTCAATCCCTCCACGGGAATGCCCTCTGCCGTGGCAACACCTTTTCGCAAAACCGTCAGGCGGTCTGCAACAGCAGTCACTTCGTGCAATTTATGGCTGATAAAAATAATGGACTTGCCCTGTTCGGTCATCGAGCGCATGGTCTGCATCAATTCCTTGATCTCCTGAGGCGCAAGCACAGCCGTCGGCTCATCCATGATCAGAATCTCAGCGCCTCGATAAAGTACCTTCAGGATCTCCACGCGCTGCTGCTCGCCCACCGAGAGCTGCCAGATCTTCGCCGTTGGGTCAACACGCAGGCCAAATTGGTCCTGCAGGGCACGGATCTTTTGATCGTATTTGGGCAGGTTCATGAAAAATCGCGGTTCGTCCAGGCCGAGCAGGATGTTTTCCGTAACCGTCTGGGTCGGCACCAGCATGAAATGCTGATGGATCATACCGATCCCCCGTGCAATGGCGTCCTTTGGGGAGCCAAAATCCACCCGTTCGCCATTCACCCTGATGATTCCTGACGCAGGTTTGTACAACCCTGCCAGGGCGCTCATCAATGTGCTCTTCCCGGCGCCATTTTCCCCCAGGAGCGCGTGAATCTCTCCCCGCTTCAGTGTAAGGCTGACATGATCGTTGGCCAGCACACCGGGAAAACGGATCACAATATCCTGCATTTCAACTGCATACGGGGAAGAAGATGAAGTCATAAAAAAATGCTCCAAGTGCGACGATCGAACTACAAAATCATACCATGATAAAAATCAAGATGATATGCATAAAGAAGAGGCGACCCAGGTTGGGTCGCCTCTTACTACTCACGACAATGAACTACTCAAGCTCGGGGAGTTCAGCGGTGATATTTTCATTCCACCAGTACATACAGGTCTGGCACTCACTGCCGAACTGGGCGAAGCCGTCAAGATCGAGCTGTTCGAGGCTTTCACCCTCCTCCAGAACAACGTTACCCTGGTTATCGGTGATCGGGCCCTTGAAGACGTCGAAGCGGGTAAACTCACCGGCCAGCATGGCGTCCAGCGTATCCCGGATCAACTGCAGGTCTTCCTCGGGCAGTTCTGCGACACCGGGCTGCAGCGTCTCACCTTCCATGAAGCCAAGCAGACCCATCGCACCAGAATCAGCATCGAAGTATTCCCAGCCGCCAACCCACGTTCCCGCACGGGATTCTTCCACGATGCGTGCATAGACGGGGCCCCAGTTCCAGTACATGGAGGTAAGACAAGCGTCGATCTTGCAGTTTTCGCTGTAGTCATAAGTGATGCCCCATTTGCCTTCCGGAGCAGCCTCCGCCGGCGCAGGTGTGTCAGCGCCGGTCATCACAACCTGAGCGCCTCCATCGAACAGTGATTCGGCAGCTTCTTTTTCAATGATCGGATCGTGCCAGGTGAAGATCCAACGAACGTCCACTGTACATTCGGGGCAGGTCTCCTGCGCACCGAGGGCAAAAGCGTTGCCAAGGCGAAGTTCCTCAGGGATTGGGAAGGTGGCAATATAACCCAGCTTGGGGTTGCCATCCATCTTGGCGCGCGAACCGGCCAACATGCCGGCCAGATACTTCATGTCTTCCATGGCGCCGAACAGGTTGCCAAAATTGGCACCGTTGGCTTTGAAACCACTGATGTGGATAATGTCCACGTCAGGGAATTCCTCAGCAACGGTCTCAGAGGCATCCATAAAGCCAAAAGATGTAGTGAAGATCACATCAAAGCCTTTACGGGCCAGCGAGCGGATCACCTGTTCTGCATCTGCGCCTTCCGCCACATTTTCAACGTAGGCTGTGTGAACGTTCTCCACGTTATCCTCCACCCACATACGGCCAACGTCATGCGCCTGTGTCCAGCCGCCATCGTCATGCGGTCCAACATAAACAAAGCCTACATTGTAGCAGCCCTCTATGATCGCGGGGATCTGGTAATTCCCTTGAGCTTCAGAATCTGTGGAAGCCTGGCAGTTTACAGCTTCTTCGGTGGCCGGGGGAACTGCAGGGCCTCCACCACAGGCTGACAGGATCAGCGATAGCATTGTCAGCAACATACCAACTTGTAAAAGTGTCTTGCGCATTTCTACTCCTCTCGATGAATTGATTGTTTGAATATACGGCGTACAAACAGTAGGATATTTCTGTCTTGTTTTGAATAAGCCTCCTTTCGCATAAATTGTCCGACATATTGTCTATACAACTCAATTGTAACATCGGCTATTCCATCTGTACATTGTATAATATCCCTACTATAACACCAAGAACATCCGTCATTGATTGCATGCGAACTTGCTCCTGACTTCGGCCAAGGCCTCGCTTCTTTCTGGACTTTGTTCTGTTTCCGCCTCGATCCTATTCCAAAGCCGACACAGTAAAGGCCCTACAAATTCCCTGGAGATCTGATAGGCCTCACGCGAATACTTGATCGCCTGATCCCATTCACCCACATACGCATACCCCTCGATATAGACGAAACGCTCCATCGGACCGTTGGGATGCTCGCCCAACTTGAAGGCTGCATCGCCCAACCGAGCTACTTCATCCCAATCCCCCATTTGCCGCGCCAACTCTGCCTTTTCGAAGTAATAGCACCAGCCATGTTCGGGTTCGGGGCCGTAGATCGCCGGCATGACCGCTGTACGCTCTGCCGTGATTCTGTCCGCATCAGAGATGGCTGAGGCCTCACGCATCAAACTGTTGACTGGAATGAGATGGTTTTCAGCATCGATATCGGGGTCCAGCAATCGCAAACAATGCGGCGGATCATAATAAAAGGCAAGCGTTTGGGATGTATTCCCATCAAATGCCCCTGCCAGATAATCATAGTGGATGGGAATTCCGGGCGATAATTCCGGGATGGCGCCGGGTATACGGTTGGTCGGGTAGAACAGGACGTAATCGATCCTGTCGCTGCGGTTGTGCGGCGCATAGATCCAATTGAGCGGCGCGCTGATGGAGTTATCTGCATTCAGGAATAACTTTTCATTCATCAATATCATCGTATCGGGTTGGATGTCGGGCGCGCGCCACGTCATTTGCCAGAAAAGCCTCTTTTGGACACGCCAATCCTGTGCGTAATCCACCGACCACAAAAAATGCCGCCCGGCGCTCAGGCCAAGCAGCAACGCAATAACCACGTAACGAATTTTCAGGCGCGGGATCAAGTCGATCAACCCGGCCATGATAAAACTGACCCCCAGCATAAATGGCAGCGTAAAACGGCTGGCCGGGTGAGCCAGACTCACGACAAGCCCAGTCATCCAGAAGGGGACGCCGGCGAACGGGAGCATGAAAAGTCCAAGACCAACCGCGGAAAGCGCGTCCTTGAATTTGCCCTTCGTGTCGTCCATGTTTTTGAACAGATAGAAAAGTATGAAAACAACCGTTACAAGTATGACCGCCGCATATACGAAAATGGTTCGCGTACCGTGCCGGGTCGTATCGATCCCGGAAAATATCTGATTCCATGCCTGCGCGGTTACGATCCATAAACTGGATATGAGATTTTGGGCAAGCAAAAGCAGGGTTGCCCAGGGATCGGCCCTGAGCTGCGGCATCAGGCTGAATCCATATATCTGATTATTGAAGATAAAGAGGCGGGATAAAACTGCAAGAGCGAACAATGCCAGATAGGGCGTCCACAGCCTAAAGGTCGGTTTGAGGCGTCCTTTGAGGGTCGGGTAAGACTCGCGCAGCGATATCCAAATGAATCCAACGCGCGCAAATTCCAACACGAAGAAATATTCCATCATCCACAAATTGAGCGCGGAAAAGAGCAGCGCGGCGAATGTTTTACGGCACAGCATCAAATAGATCGATATCAGGTAGAAGAATAGGACGATAAAGAAGTGGCTGTAAAGATAGGCCCCCCACTGCTGATTGAAACCGGGGTACAGCAAAAAGAACAAAGATACGCTCAGCGCAAATTGAGGTTTATCCTTCCAAAGTTCCTTTACGATCAACCACACGGCAACCGCGCCCAACCAACGCCATAGGAACGCAAAGACCTGCCAATAGATCGGGATCTGAGGCAGGATGCGCGTTGTAACCTGGTAAAGCAGGCCCCAGACCGGGCGGTTCGTGGAGAAGTATTCCCTCATCGCCTCGGGACCCAGCTGATAGCGGATCCAGGACATGGGCTGGTCGTCCCAGTAAAAGCCCAGTTGGGGAATCAAAATGCCATACGCAAAAAAGGCAGCGAAGAGTAGAACAAGGACTGGATGTATGTTCTTCAAATATCTTATGGAACGATCCATGTTCCAGTTTCACCTTTGAGCGCGCGCCCGATATTTTCAGGGTTTGTGATCAACGCCTGTTTGCCGCCGTTCTCAAGGAACCAGATGATGGCCTGCATCTTCGGGGCCATCGATCCCTTGGCAAAATGCGTGCCTTCTTCAAGATAGGTTTTGGCTTCTGCGAGAGTCATCTTGTCCAGCCACTTTTGATCGGGCTTACCGAAGTTGATGGCAACCTTTTCGACAGCGGTCGCGATGAGAAATAATTCGGCTCCGATCTCTTGTGCAAGTAAAGACGATGCAAAGTCCTTGTCGATGACTGCCGCCGTGCCTCGATATTCCCCGCTCCCATTATCGATCACGGGGATGCCGCCCCCGCCCACTGTGATGACCGTTGCACCGGCCTTGAGCAGCAATTTTACCGAGTCCAACTCGACGATCTTCTTCGGCAGCGGGGAGGGGACGACTCTTCTCCAACCCCGGCCTGCATCCTCGACGACAGACCATCCCATCTCTGACTCTCTTTTCCTGGCTTCGGCTTCGTCCATGAACGATCCGATTGGCTTGGTCGGGTTTTGAAAGGCAGGGTCATCCTTGTCCACCATCACCTGTGTAATGATCGTCGATGCACCCTTCTCGATACCGCGTTTATGATACTCGTTCTGCAGCGCCTGCTGAAACTCATACCCGATCGCACCCTGCGAATCCGCGCCACAGACATCCAGCGGCACTTCGTGCATGCCTTCCACTTTTGCGGCGATCTCGGAGCGACGCAGGATGAATCCGACCTGCGGCCCGTTGCCGTGACCGATCGCCAGGTCCCAGCCTGCTTCGATCATATCTGCAATGTGATGGGCGGTCTCGCGCAAGGCGGCTTGCTGGTCTTCTATCGTGACACGTTTACTATCCTTGATCAGCGAATTACCGCCGACAGCAACTACAGCTAATTTACTCATTAA
>DATHRQ010000308.1:0-9038 GCA_035465095.1 Anaerolineales bacterium
CCATCCCCTATGTGGGAGCCTGTTTTGGGCTTTTGGCATTCGCAGCAGGTATCTATGTGATTTATTTAGAGCTGCTGGCGGTCAAGGGAGTCAATCAAATTGGGTGGGGGCAGGCAGCAGGCGCCTTATTTCTGCCGGGCATTGTTATCTTCTGCTGCATTGCCGCCGTCGTCGCTGGATTGGTAAGTTTTTTCATACCGGTAATCCAGGAAACAATTCCGCAGATAAATTGATATCCAGCCTCTTACAAAAGTTTGATCGAACGAAAATCTCCAGCAATTCCACTGGAGATTTTGTTTCAACGACATTAATTCCTGAAGATGACGTGTATAATCTCGAAACCCCATGAAGATTTTATCTGTGAGAAGAGGTCCGTTTGAGAAACATGCTGGAGATTGAAATCGGAGAATTATTGCAACAACTGGGTTTGAAATTGGCACTGGCTGAATCCTGCACGGGTGGACTGATCGGTCATCGGGTTACGAATGTGCCGGGCTCGTCCGAATATTTCGCAGGCGGCATTGTTGCATACTCGTATGAAGCGAAAGCTAAAACGTTGGGCGTATCCTGGGATATTTTGAACAGCGTTGGAGCCGTCAGCAGCGAGACGGTGCTTGCCATGGCGCACGGCGCGAAAGGGATGATGGATGCAGACGTGGCCATTTCTGTCTCAGGGATAGCTGGCCCCGGCGGCGGAACAGACGAAAAACCTGTCGGCACTGTCTGGGTGGGATTGGTCGCAGCCGACGGGAATTGGCCACAGGAGTTTCATTTCGACGGGGATCGCGAGCAGAATAAAGCATCCTCCGCAGATGCAGCTTTACAGATGTTGTTGGATTATTTGCAGGGGAGATTAATAAAGTAAAGCGAGATATTATCTCGCCTTACTTCTAAGTTTGTGCGAATGTGTCGATCAGTAGTTTGAAATTCCCGCCAACAGGATAAAGGATGGGGGATGTGCACCCGCGTTTTTTGTATTCCTCCACTTTTGCTTTGGCCTCGGCAGGCGTCCCTGAGGCGGTGATGCGGTGTACCAAATCGTCGGGAACAAGGTGTTTGGCTTTGTTGATCTGCTCCTTGGTGGCAGGCCAACCCAAAATGGACTGGATCTCATTGATCACATCATCCGATACATTGGATGCCTTGGCGATGTGCGGTTGTTGCGCCAGATATTGGCACAGTAATTCCTTTGTATATTCGATGGCTGTATCGTGATCATCATCCACCGAACAGACGATGAGCTGCGGGCGGTCAAAATCGTCCATTTTGCGGCCGGATTTGCTCAACCCCTTTTCGAGATTTTCCATGGCCCGATCGTTGTAATCGGGAGATACACAATAGTTCAACACAACCCCATCTGCGATCTCGCCTGTCAGTTCCATCATCTTGTCGCCGGTTGCACCAATCATGATCGGCACATTGCGCGGTTCACGGCGGCCATGCACCACGTCCAGTTCGATGCCGTCCACATGATGAAACTCGCCATGAAAGGTGACGCGCTCCATGTTCAATAGCTTTCGCAGCACTTCAACCGTTTCACGCATGGCAAGCAGCGGTTTGCGCCGATCAATGCCGACGTTCTTGGCCAGTGGATCCCACCATGCGCCGATGCCGCATATGATGCGATTGGGCGCCAGATCATCCAGGGTGAGCAGGGTAGCGGCGAGAAGACCGATATTGCGTGTCCAATTGTTGATCACACCCGAGCCGACCTTGATCTTCTCCGTTACGGCTGCATAAGCGGCCATTGGGACAATCGCATCACGCACCAACCTTGACTCTGCCTGCCAGACGGCCTCAAATCCCTTTTCTTCTGCATATCTGGCGTAATCCAACCCATCGCGCAGGTCGTGTGAATCTTGCAGGTACAGGGCTACTCGCGAGTGCCCGTCAGGGTGGTCAGTCATGGGATTCTCCTTGGTATCAGAATGTTATGGTTTTTTCAAGCTCTTTGATGATCTCCAGGTCTTCCGGCTTGTCGAGGTCCAGCCCCAGTGTTGGCAGGTCTACAATTTCCAGCCGCGCTCCTGCCTCTTTTGCAAGCTCGCAATGCCTTTCAAATGAGTCTTCGCCGAAATCGTAATCGATCAGTCCTGATGGCGAGATCAACAGGGCATTTGTGCCTTTTCTGTGCCTGTCTGGGGCGATCACGATGACCGGGGGATCGACCGCTCGTTCAATTAATGTTAGCACATCTTCTTCTGATATCAAAGGCAGGTCGGCCGGGAGAATCAATACACCGCGCGTTGCATAGACCTGCGCCACCACGGTTGCGCGCGTCAGGGCCGTATTTAATTGCGGATGCCCATTCTCACGTACAGTGCGCGCGCCATGCTGGCGGGCGAGAGTCAACGCCTGCGGGTCGCGGCTGACGACCAGCACCTGCTCCACTTCCTTCAAATTGGATAATGTTTTTAATGTGTGTTGTAACAGATTTTCGTTCAGTTGTGCTCTTTCCCCATCGGATAAGGCTCCAGCCAAACGCGATTTTCCGCGTCGTAAAGGTTTTACGGGTACGATTGCCCAAAGTGTCATGCCACCTCTCCAATAAAATCTAGAATATCACCGGCCAATTGTGTTCTATCTTCAAGACTATTCATCAATGTATTGGTTACATATACCCGTATATTTAAACCCCGGACACTTTCAATAAGTTGCATATCTGTTTCATCCATGACAAAACCGGTCAGTAGATTGCGGTAGTGGTTGGCCACAGCCAGCGCAGATGGCTCGATTCCCAACTCGTGATACATTTTTGCCGCAGGTCCTTTGACTGTTTTTCCGCCGATGATCGGGGAAATTGCATAAACTGGTTGCTTTATCTCTTTGACGACTCGTAATATCGGATTGATACTCACCCACGGATTCGATGGGCAAATGACGACAGCATCAGCCGACAGGAGCGCTTCTTTCACGCCCGGAGCTGGTTTCGCCTTATCAACATTTTCGAACCTGAAGCCTTTTACACGTGGCTCGCATCTGCGGTGGACAAAGTATTCCTGAAAAGCGAGTTCTCCCTCATCCGTAGCGACCATCGTCCTGACAGGCTGATCAGACATTGGCAGGATAGTCTGTTCGATGCCCCATGCCTCGCAAAAATCGCCTGTGATCTGACTCAGCGTATCACCCTTCTTCAGACGCCGTGTGCGTTCAAGGTGCGTTCCCAGATCCTTGTCGCCAAGGCGAAACCAATCAGGCCCGCCGAGTTTGGAAGCGTTCTCGATCGCGTTCCAGGTTTCATCCACTCGCCCCCAACCTGTCTCTGGGTTTACCATCCCGGCCAGTGTGTAGCAAACTGTATCCAGATCGGGGCAAATGTATAAACCATAATGTTCAAAGTCATCGCCTGTGTTGACGATCACCGTCAGATCTTCAGGTGGAAGGATTTGTGCAAGTCCGTGTGCGAGCTTGGCGCCGCCGACTCCGCCGGCGAGTGCAACGATTTTCATGTAGATGACTGCCGACCACTAATCGCCGTCTGTCGTCTGTGGTCAAATTTGCATTGCGATTTCATCGAGCGATTTCCTCTCCCTAACTTCCGGAACAACATCAGGATATCCAAAATAAAACATCCCCTGCGGCTCCCATGACTTCGGTAATTTCAAAACGTTTTGAACGATTTCCTGCACAAAGAGCGGACTGCACACCCAAACCCCGCCAAGCCCCTCTGCGTGTGCGGCGAGCAGGAGCTGCATGCCTGCATTTGCTACAGATTGCATCGCCATCCTGAATTCAGCTTGCTTTCTTTTTTTGTCGGGATAAACATCCATTTCGGTCATATCGAGGTTGAGAACAATGATCACGGGCGCAGATGTCATCCGTGCTTTCGAGCGTGTAATTTGGGCCTGCACCTTTTCAGAGGCTATCCCATCTTTTTCAAGATCGCGTTTGAATTCGACAGCCATTGCATCGGCGAGTTTTGATTTGACCGAGTTGTCTTTTACGACACAAAACCTCCACGGCTGACGGTTATGCGCGGAGGGGGCAAATGTTGAAGTGGTGAGGATGACTTTGATAACGGAATCAGGCACCGGATCCGGTTTGAAGCGGCGCACTGAGCGCCGTGTTCGCAAAAAGTTATGCAGATCAGTGCTGGTCAAAGTGATTCGGCTTGATCTTGAAGATGATCCGTTTTTGCCCTTCGCGGTACGGCCAGGGTTTGTCCTTGTATTTGAGTGAAAGTTTGTTGATGTGCTCATCGGCGCCCTCCCTTGTGAACTCTGCGACTTCTCCGCGAATTTGAAGATAACGATATGGATCATGCGGGTCTTGTATGACCATGGCAACCTTCGGGCGGGCTTTCATATTTTGGTCTTTAACGCGCCCCTCGTTGGTGTTGATGAAAATGTGCTCTTCATCGTGATCGAACCAGACGGGTGTGACCTGTGGAGAGCCGTCGGGCATGGTCGTTGCAAGAAAAAGATAGGCTTTGTTTTCGTCCTTGAAGAGGTCAGAATAATTTTTTGGAAATGGCATTTTCGCTCCTGTTTGCATGTATATCGAGTGTAACAGTCGCGAATAAGATTTTTATTAGCGGAACATGTCCTGCTCTTTAGAGCGGATCAGTTCTTTGAGCGATCCTTCGCGCAATGGGTAGGGGAATCCGCGCACATGCACAACAGGTGTGCCTTCGGCGGCCTGGCCCATTACCAATGATGCTGCAGCAGCGAGTTCGTCAGCAACGCCGACCTGTGTGATACGTAATGTAGAGCCGAACAGGTCGGGCCTGCCGCGCAGATCCTGCAGCGCAGGCAGACCCGACATCCCAATTGCCATGCCAACTGTCCCGTTGCGCCAGGCGCGTCCGTGTGAGTCGATGATAAGGACGCCAATCCATTTCCCTGTTTTGGATACGATCTTTTCCCGCATCCTTCTGGACGACAGGTCTGGGTCCTGCGGAAGGAGTAGTACCCACTCTTTGGCGGTTTTCCTCACCCCTAGCCCCTCTACCCTTTCGGGCACACGTCCCTTAGAGATAGTGGGACTCACGTTTGAATGATCGATTCCCGCATTGGCGCAGACGATACCGAGTCTATGTTCGACGATGATCGTTCCAGGGCGTGCGCGCAATACTTCGCTGCTCTCCTGAAGAATAAGCTCGATTAGACGTGCATCTTTTTCCGTTTTTTTGGCAAGTTCGATGGCACGATGTGAAGGGGTGACAGTTGTCAAGTCAACCATCCGTCCTTCGGCTTTGGAAACGATCTTTTGCGCAACGACAAGAATATCGTTGTCTTCCAACTCGATCTTGTTTCTTTGGAGCGAATTAAGAATAATATCCGCCAGATGGTTGTCCTGGCGGATAAGAGGGAAGTTTTCGAGTGCTGTTAGTGTAAGCATACTGGTTGTATTTGTATTACACGTTATTTGTCTCGATTCACGCCTGTGATCTTTATGCCTGAATGTGTCGAGCCATATTTTTTGTTGATGTTGATCAATACGCTCGTCAGCCCTTCGACGACGACTGAATTTTCGATCGGGCCGGCGTCCCAGCCGATCATGCCGGCAGCTTCGACGAGTGTGAGCGCCTCCGTGCGGGCATCCTTGCTTGACCCTGTAACCAGCACATCACAATCGATATCATCGTCGCTCATCAGATGTTCGTGTGAGATATTTTGGAATGCGGCGACGACCTGCACATCGTCACCGAGGATTTCCTTTGCCTCCTGTGCAGCGGAGCCGGCAGGCGGCATTTGCACCTTGGATACCTTGGGCGGAACCAGCGGAACTGTAACGTCGATCAACAGTTTGCCTTTGAGGGCCTCCTTTACCCCTTCGAGAGTCTCACGATGCGCAGAATAGGGCACGGTCAGCACTACAATGTTTGCCTGTTTTGCAGCTTCGAGATTATCCATGCCAACAATGGATGTTGCGCCTTCCAGTTTCTCCATAACCTCTGATGCGGCATGAACACCCTTTTCCGATGAGCGCGAACCGATCAACACCTTGTACCCGGCCTTTGCCCAGCGATAGGCAAGTCCCTTACCTTCCTTGCCTGTGCCGCCGAGTACTGCGATTGTCAATAAAAGGGCAGTTTCTTCTTCCATGTTTTAATAACTCCTGTTGAGAAAAATTACAAAACCTTTGAAACTTCTTTTTCGTAACGTTCCCATACTTTTGGTGCGATCTCGCGTGCTTTTGCAGCGATCTCCTTTTCGTCGAGGGTGAGCAACTCACGATCTTTCATCAATACCTTCCCAGCGACAATGGTCGTGGTGACCATGCTCTGTTGTAAACCAAAGATAATATGCCACGGCAGGTTTCCGGCAGTCAATGGGGTGTTGGGGTGGTAGTCTACAAAAATGACATCTGCGAAGGCGTTAGGTACCAATTGACCGATCGGCGCGGAGGGAAAGAAGATATTTACCAGCGCCGCGTTGTTGTAGATTGCCATTTGCTGGACATCATAACCCCCCATTCGGCGCGGATCACGGTGATGCACCTTGTGCAGGAGATAGGCAGCTTTCCACTCCTCCCACATGGCATTCGAGAAGCCATCGTTCCCCAAACAGGCTTTGATGCCTGCGCGCATCATCGATTCGATCTGTGCCACACCGACGCCGTTGTTCATGTTCGAGCGCGGCTGGTGCGACAGCCACGTTTCGGTTTCAGCCAGGATTTGCATCTCACGTGCATCGAAATGGACTCCGTGCGCTGTGATTGACCTGGGTCCGAGAATATCATGTTCTTGCAGGCGGTCGATGACCCGCATCCCTGTTTTGTTGAGGCTGTCGTATTCGTCCGATTCGTGTTCGGCGGTATGGATGTGGAAGCCGACATCGTCGGGCGCAGACTGGCGGCATAAGGCCAGAGATGAGTCCGAAAGCGTCAGGCCGGCGTGCAGGCCGAAGGTCCCAGCCAGAAGCGGGTCCTTCGTCTTCTGGAGGAAGCGCAGGTTTTCCTTGATCCCCGCCTTCATCTTTTCTTCACCATCGCGATCCGTCACCTCGTAGCAAAGGACAGCCCGCAAGCCCGCCTTTTGAACTTCGTCACCGATGATGTCGAGTGAACCGTCGATCGCGTTGGGAGACGCATGATGGTCGATCAGCGTTGTCGTGCCGTGGCGGATCGCGTCGACAAGGCAGGGAAGTACAGAATATTGGATGCTCTCCGCATCCAGCGACCGATCGAGTGGCCACCACAGCCTTTGCAGTATCTCAGGGAAGTCTTTGGGCGCGGGCCCGGGGATGGCCATGCCGCGCGCGTAGGCGCCGTAGAAATGCGTGTGCGCGCAGATATTGCCGGGCATGACGTATTGCCCGCGTGCGTCGAGTATTTCTTCGTCGGGATATTTGGCGGTCAGGTTCTGCGTTGTATCGATTTCACGAATGCGGTCATTTTCGAGACGCAAGGCGTGGTCTTCCAATACCCGATTCTCAGGTTCCCATGTGATAAGTGTTGCATTTGTGATCAGCATATTATTAACCCAGGCCAAACTGATTCGGATGCGGAAGTTTCATTCCATTTGCGGCGATCTCCTGAAGGGCGAGGAAGGAAGCTTCGCGCACTTCGGGGTCTTCGCCGTACATCCCGCTGTATAACGTGCCGACAACGCCTTCGTTGGCGTTTTGCTTTAAGTAGGGGATGGCGGCCAGTCTTTCATCTGTATCACCGAGTTTGTAGGCATTGATCAGTATTTCTGTGGCGGGCGCGCCGCGCGGGATGCCCGTACCCTGTTTTCCGGCGAATTCGATCAGCCAGGGTGTTTCAGACGGCTCGGTTAACCTTTGGGGTACGCGTGGATCGCGGTTTGAAATTTCCTCCACATATTGATTGGCAAGGTTGCGGACCGCCCATTGATCGTCTTCGACCTGCATGGTTTGCAGGAGTTCCATCGCCCAGGGTTCATCTACGCGAGCCAGCCCGTGGACGACGGCGCGGCGCACCATGATATCAGCCAGCGTGGATCCTTCTCTCAGGGTCTCCCAGCCATCGTTGGGGTTATTCGCCAGCGCCTGTGCTGCCGCACGGCGGAGTTCATCGTCACCTTGCAGGAGTGCACGCGCCACGGCCTCAAAGGACTTTTCCACACCGATGGCAACCAACGCGAGGCAGGCTGCGCGCCTGATCGCGCCCATTGGCGCTTGCAGTACCTCCTCGAGCATGGGGACGGCTTTTCGATCCTGCATGGCTCCGCTCCCCAGGGCGGCAAGCGGGATGACCTCGAAGGAGCGTGACGATAGCAATTGGCGGAACAATGTCGCCACGCCGGGGTCTCCGCTGGCGACAAAGGCGGCCAAAGCTTTTGCCCTGAGTGTTGTCGGCTGCCCTTCTGCCTGGAGAATGTTCAGCAGGCTGGCAAATACATTTGTACGCCACTTTGCATCTTTCGGCGAATCGCGGAGCCAGCGGGCCACTGTAAATGTTGAGTTATGAAGCGGGAGATCTGATTCTTTGAGCAATATATCCGCCACGGCAGATGCATCGCCGCGCGCGGCCAGATAGCGTAGTGCCAGACTCTTGCCGCCCCAATCCTGTTGGGCAAGCAGTGTGGTGTCGGAGTCGTTATCTCCGACGGCCTGACCCGCCAGATACCCGTTGAAAACAGGATGCAGGAATCGCATCTTGTTATTCGGATGTGAAAGCAATAGTCCGCTGTCGACCATTTTGCTGAGCAGGCCATAGGTGGGCACTGCGGATCGGGTCTTCGATTTTTTGATGCGGATTTTTTGCGTATCGGATAAATCTTCGAGTTTGTCCGATTCATATTCCTTTATTTTTTCCATGGTAGCGGTGGTTCTGTCCTCGGTAACATCATATTGCTTTACCCACGAGCGCGCCTTGCGCGGATCGAAGATCGGTTGCGATGTAAGCACGACCTGCATGGCAAGCAGTTCCAGCGCGGCCACCGGGGTTCCGCTGGGCGCCACGCGGCGCAGGTGTGTTGCGATGAAGTCCAGGACGCGTGAGCCCAGGCTGTCGCCGGCGTATGCGCCCCAAACCTTGAGAGTCAGTTCAAAGGGAGTCAGTCCCGTATTGTCCATGCTCAGCCATTCGTTGAGAATGACGGAGTCTATCGGGGTGGGTTGCGAATCCTG
>DATHRQ010000309.1:0-5779 GCA_035465095.1 Anaerolineales bacterium
ATGGATTCGTCCTCGGGCGCGACCTTCCGCACCGATGTGCTGCCCGATTACTCGATCACGATCTCTGAACGCGAAGGCATGCAGGGCGGACCAATTGAAACAGCTTATGGTCTGTTCGCAGATTTTGTGAACATAGCAAAGTAGTGAGTGCGTCGCACCCCCTCTTAGGAGACCATACATGACAATCCAGGATCCAACAACCTATTCAGATCTATCGCAGGGAAGAATCAAGCATATTGACTTCAACATCAAAGCGGATTTTGAGACCAATATTCTGGATATCGAAGCCACATATCAATTGGACAGACCCATCAGCGGCACGCTCTTCCTGGATTCATACAAGATCGATATGAAACAGGCGCAGGCAATTAATCGTGAACTGACTTGGGAATTCGATCTTGAAGATGATGTGGTGGGACAGCGTTTTCAGTTGCAGGGCCTGGATAATGACTCGAACTTTACGCTTGTATTCCGCACCTCGCCCGAAGCACGTGCACTGCAGTGGATCAGTCCATCGCAAACGGCGGGCGGGGAACATCCGTTTCTATACAGTCAATGCCAGGCTACACATGCGCGCAGCATATTTCCATGCCAGGATACGCCATCGGTGCGCTTCACGTATTCGGCGAAGTTGGAAGTGCCGTCAGCGTTGAGAGCGGTCATGGCGGCGGAGCAGACCGAAGGGATGGAACGAAGCGGGCGCTACACGTTCAGGATGCCGCAGCCGATCCCGTCCTATTTGTTTGCACTGGCGGTCGGGGACTTCGCGTTCCGCGAACTGGGGCCACGTACAGGCATTTATGCCGAGCCGAAGGTGATCGAAGCCGCGGCGTGGGAATTCGCCGAAACCGAAGCGACGATGAAGGAAGCCGAAAAATTGCTGGGGCCCTATTTGTGGGGACGGTATGACATGCTGATTTTGCCGCCTTCGTTTCCCTATGGCGGGATGGAAAATCCGCGGCTGACGTTTCTAACGCCGACATCCGTCCTTGGCACGCGCGGACAAACATCTCTGATCACGCACGAACTCGCTCACGCCTGGACGGGGAACCTGATCACGAACGCAGCCTGGCAGGATTTCTGGCTAAACGAGGGCTGGACAACATACGCCGAGACGCGTATCACCGAAGTGTTGAACGGTAAGGAGGAACACGACCTGCACGCGGCGTACAACGCCAAACGCCTGCGCGCGACCATGGAACTGCTTGGCATGGACTCCCCGCACACATGTCTCAAATTACCGAACGACGTAAAGGATGCCGATTCATTCACGACGCTCGTTGCTTATTACAAAGGCGGCTTCTTTTTGACGGAGTGCGAACATGCTGTGGGGCGGGAAGCCTTCGACGCGTTCATTCATAAATATATGAAACGTTTCCAGTTCCAGTCCCTGACGACCGAAGACTTCCTTGATTTCTTAATGGCAGAACTCCCTATTGTCTTCGAGAAAGTGAATGTGCATACGTGGGTTTATAAAGCGGGCATGCCGGAGGAATGGCATACTCCGCAATCAGATTTGTATGATGCTGTTGAGAGAACCGTGGGCGAATATAAACAGGGCAGACGACCGACCAGGGAAGAGGTAAAAGACTGGAGACGCTATCAGACCCTGGCGTTTCTGCAGGGATTGCCTAAAAACATTCCCATTGATGATTGCAGGTATTTGGAAGATGTACTTGCATTGGAAAAGGCAAACGATGCGGCGTTCTATTCATACTTTTATGCCCTCTGTATTACCAGTAATTATCGAGAGATCATGCCGCGCATAGAGCAATATCTGGTGACAGTCGGGCGCATGTTGTACGTGGTGCCGGTCATACGCGCCATGATCGCAACGGATTGGTCGCGTGGGCAGGTGCGTCCGCTTTTTGAGCGTGTAAAAGGGAAGCATCACCAGATCACGGTCAGGAAGCTGGATAAACTGTTGAAAAAGGCAGGATTATGAAGATTTTCCCCGCGGCTCATACGTCCAGCCGTTGTTTCTAACCCACTGTAAAACTTCAGCGCTGGTATCCTCAGGCGTTTTCCCTTCAGTGTAGACGATGTGTTTGGCAAGTTCGTAATTCGAATGGTGACGCACGAAAAGTTCATTGACTGCACATTGATCTTCAGATGTGCATTTGTTGCGGGCATGCAGTATTTTTATCGACTCTTCCGGATCGGGAGTCGGCATAAGTAATATCACATGAGGATAGGGTTTCAATGATTCACGTACTTGCTTGAAAAGACCGTCGTCTTCATGAACTGTCTGACTTCCTCCAAAATCGAAGATACATTCCCTGAAATCCTCCAGAATCCTTTTGACTGCGTGCGCCTCGAAAGGTTTCCAATAACGATACAATCCCCAAAAGCCTTCCCTGTGAAACTTTTCGTTTGCGACATGCCTGTCATAACCGATCTCTTCAAAGTATTTCCAGCGTAAAAGATCCATGGAGCGGTGAGGCAGCAGGGTATTCGCGTAGAGCAACTCGGCAATGGTGGTTTTGCCGCTGCCAATGGGACCAATAAGGATGATCTCGGAATTCATATCAGATTGATAATAATATTGATCTGTCATTATTAAGTAGATTGACTCAGGAATGCAACGCTTGACGGATAATACCTGCAAAACCTCCATTGGTCACGGGCATATTTGAGGGAGTGGTCATCAATTTTGTAGGTTTTCTAGAAATGTTCACACAGAGCCCACAACACACTGTTCATACCGTGAGCACGTCGATGTGAGACGTCAGAATGCCTCTATTGCTTTCTTTTTGGCTGCATTCCCATCGCAGGCATGTGTGCAGAGAGCCGCCTTGAGGTAAAATCTGGATGTACAGAGTCGCGTTCACAAATGCAGGGAAACCCGGAGGGCTTTTCATGAGCATCACAAAAACCCGCACGCTCGAATACGTCGAACAGGAATGGGGGCACTACGTCGAGCGCTTCCTCCGTCTGCCGGGGGATGTACGGGAGAAACGCGTCAGGGAGATGGGTTACGAACGCTTTCGCGATATGCTGGCACACATCCTTGCCTGGAGGGACGAAGGCATGGACATCATTTCTGCCATCGCAGAGCAACGTCCGTTCGAACGCAGGAAATACGACTTCGATGTTTTCAACGCACAGGCAGTCGCCAGGTATAAGGATTGGGACGAGGCGGAGTTCATGGTTCATTTTGAGAAAACCCGTCAGAAAATGGGGGCAGACCTAAAGTCGATGGATGAGGCGGTGTTCGAGAATCGCCGTGTTCAGGCATGGCTGCACTCGGTCATCTATCATCATGCGCGCGAACATCTCGTCTCGTTGAGTCGTTTCATCATCATGGACCTGCTCAACAATGAATGGGCAACCTATATCGCTGATTTCGATCGTCTCGACGATAAAAAGAAAAAGGAATTCTTATCGCAGCAGGGGTTCGATGATTTTCGCGAACTGATCGCCCACATTATCGGCTGGTGGGAGGAGGGCGCACGCATCGTCACGGGCATCATGGACAGTCCGTCATTTAAGTGGGAAGACCCCGATACCGACGAATTCAACCGCAAACTTGTGCAGAAATATTCAACCTGGTCGCAGGATGACCTGTTCGCGCATTATGAGGCGGTGCGGGTCGCGCTGCTCGACCTGGCTGCCGACCTGCCCGACGACGCTTTTTTGAACAAGGATATCGAAAGCTGGCTCAGCGACGATGTGGTCGGACATTACGATGAACATCCGATCCCCGCTTCACGCTGACCTCGAAACTGGTGACCCACAATGGACATGAATCACATCGTTTACCTTTCTCTCGGAACAAACCTCGGAAACCGCGCCGCCAACTTAAAACAGGCGATTGCCTGGCTGCCCCCGCAGATGACGGTCAGGGCGAAATCGGATGTCTACGAAACACCTCCCTGGGGTCACACGGAGCAGGATGATTTTCTCAATCAGGCCGTGAAAGTGACAACCTACCTCGAGCCTGAAAAACTGATCAAGCACATCAAACGGCTGGAAGTGGCCATGGGCAGAGAGGCGAACTTCCGTAATGGGCCGCGCCTGATCGATATCGACATTCTCTTTTACGACGACGAAATTCTGGATACACCTTTATTAACCATTCCGCACCCCAAACTGCACGAACGCGGATTTGTCCTGCTGCCCATGATGGATATCGCTCCCGACCATGTGCATCCTGTAATGAAAAAAAGCATCCGTGAATTGGTCGGTCTCTGCGATCTGGAAGGGATAAAACAGTTTCACCAGCCTGTATAATTATGGGGCAAGCCATTACAAATTTGCTACAATAGAAGCAAATTGGAGGAACCAATATGACAGAAATCAAACCACTTAACTGGACGCCCAAACCCGGCGTTGGACTATCCGTTGTGCGCCGCGGAGACGGCGGCATGACGCTGACCTTTACCGATCTTTCAGATGCCACGCTCAACGACTGGCGCGAGTTCGCCATGGAACATCTGCTTGAAGCGACAGGGCGCACGCGCAACCTGTATGATCTGCGCGCGGTGACGGAGATACCCGAGAAGGCCATCAAGATGGCCGTGGAAGCCAACAGCGATCCCTCCGCGCGCAACATCCGGGTGGCGGTTGTGGTTGCGGATGATAATGTCGCCGAGGCGATACGCGATGTCGGCTCACTGGCCCTGGCCGGCACGGCCGCGGCAATGAAGATCTTCACCGACATCAACGAAGCAGAAGCCTGGCTCTCGCGTCCGCTGGATCAGATACCGTAGTACTCATTTGTCATTGCGAGCGGGCGCTAGTGAGTGAAGCAATCCCTTATTCAACGAGGGGATTGCTTCGTCGGGATTTCGACGCTGCCGCGTCTCCACCCTCCTCGCAATGACATTACACTATGAATCCCCTCACCATCAACAACCAGACCTTCAACTGGGGATCCCGCACATATGTAATGGGCATCCTCAACGTCACACCGGATTCGTTTTCGGGTGACGGCTTGATGTCCAATGGGGACTTGATCGAACAATCCCTACGACAGGCCGGGTATTTCATCAAATACGGGGCGGATATCCTCGACATCGGCGGCGAGTCGACCCGCCCGGGGTCACAGTCGGTCAGCGCGCAGGGAGAGCTGGATCGGGTCATACCGGTCATCCAGGCCCTCTCCGAACAATTTCCGCAAGCGGTGCTTTCGATCGATACCTACAAGGCCCGCGTGGCGGAGGAGGCCATCAAGTGGGGCGCACACATCATCAACGACGTCTGGGCGCTGCGGGCCGACTCGACGCTGGCCGTCATCGCCAGGCATTATCAGGTGCCGATCATTTTGATGCACAACCGCAGCAACCCCGCCAGCGTGGAAGTGCGCGAGCAGTTGGGGAACGCCTATATCGGTTCGGAATACGATGACCTGCTTGAAGACGTGAAACGCGAGTTACTCGTCAGCGTGGATCTGGCGACAAAGGCCGGGGTCGAGAAATCGCATATTATTTTGGACCCCGGCGTCGGTTTTGGGAAGAAGCGTGAGCATAACTTGGAACTGATCAACAGACTCGCTGAAATCCGCGCGTTGGGATACCCCGTTTTGCTGGGACCGTCCAGAAAATCGTTCATCGGTTTTACGCTCGACCTGCCCGCCGACCAGCGTATCGAGGGCACTGCCGCCACGGTCTCGGTCGGCATCGCACGCGGCGCGGATATCATCCGCGTGCATGACGTGAAGGAGATGGCGCGGGTGGCAAAGATGACGGATGCGATAGTAAGATAATATGTCATTGCGAGACCCGCAGAGCGGGTCGAAGCAATCCCCACCTCATAAGGAGATTGCTTCGTCGCCCTA
>DATHRQ010000310.1:0-2800 GCA_035465095.1 Anaerolineales bacterium
CCCAGCGTAACGCACGCTGCGCTTTTGCGGGATCGGCACCTTTGCGGGCATGTTTCAATATCGCCTCGTTTCCGCTTTCGATACCCCAGGAGATCAAACGGCAACCCGCCTTACCCATCAGGGTCAGCATCTCTTCATCCACAAAATCGACGCGGCTGTTACACGTCCATTTGATCTGAATATCCTCTTCGATCATCAGTTTGCACAGTTCTATCACCTGATCGCGATTGACCGTGAACAGGTCGGCATACATGTGTATGTTGTTAAGCCCCAATTTTTTCAGAACCCATAATTCTTCCATGATCAACCTGGGCGAGCGGATACGGGTTGAATATTGATAACTAACATGTTTGATACAGTAGGTACATCCCGCAGGACAGCCACGGCTCGTTACAATAAACGTGAACGGTCCCTTGATCATCGGCATACGATAGGATTGCAAAGGCAACAGTTCATGCATCGGGATGGGCATATCATCCAGGTCGGCAATAAATGGACGCGGGAAGTTGAGGACAATTTCATCCTTCTTGCGCCAGGCAATGCCCTTGATGCCAAGCATATTGACACTTCCATCTTCGTTCAGGGACGGTTTATATTCTGGATCCTGCTTCTCGAGCATCGCCGTGATCTCTGGTGAGCGTTCATCGAATTTGTTTTCAAGGTGATCGAGCAGATCACGGATCGTAAGGTCAGGCTCACCCACCAGGGTGAAATCAAGGCTTGGATATGGGCGCATGGTCTCTACTGGAATAGGAGTGACATGCGTACCAAATGCAATCGTCCTGGCGCCTCGTGCATGAGCAAGAAAACAACCGAACATATCGTTTTCAAGTGTCGGCGCAGTCACCTGTGTTAGATAATATTTGGGTTGATATTTATCCAGCATTTTTGTGAACTCATTCCAGCCCATTCGCTCCGCATTACAGTCAACCACTTTCACCTTATATACTGGATGCAATAATGCCGCCATCTGCGCAAGGGAAACCTGAGGCCATACCATATTCTCACGAGTACGACGGCCTACACGATGTTGTGTACGAATCCATAGTTCGCCGTCAGGCGTGGGAGGGTTGACCAGCATAATGTCAACGGCTTCTTCCGGTCGTTCAGTTGTGAGCAACCCATCGCGGACAATTGTGTCAGCATTGGGGAAGTCCACCATGCGCAATTTTGGGGTCAGTCGGCTCCCCATGTTTACAGATTTAGAATCATTTTTTGTCATAAGATTATCTCCTTCGCTCAATGACAGATATACATAACAGTAAGGTCATTCAAGCCCCATATCATGTTTGGTAAGTAATTCGCGCTGGTTTATTTCCTCCAAAACTCTTAACAGCAGCCAATAAATGAACAATTGAATTCCTGCGAGAAATAACAAAGCGCTACCCAATAAGTAGAACCACAAACGGCCAATCTCCCACCCATTGATTCCCAATGAAAGGGAAATTACCGCAATAAGTATCCCCAGTAACATGGACACGCCACCCATCCAACCGAATTGTTGATCGAGCGGTGTTTTAAAGATCGGTTTCCCAAACAATCCCTGACGGATGGGTTTCTTGTAGAAAAGCGAGATCAGGTAATTGAATGTCACACCCAAAGCAAAGATATTGATACCAGCGATGGATGAAACCAGGGCGAGGAACAACATGAAAACGCCAAGCGGGCTGAGTGTTGTCACACCGTTCAAGCGGATAATCAATAAACCAATATATATAAGCCCGGCAAGCCCAATGCCGCCCAGCCCGATCAACCCTAAGGTTCTGACCGGGTTATAGGACATGGCGGTCCAGATCATGCTTTGCAGAAAGATGCGGCCATCGTGAATAACACTTAATTTTGAGCGTCCAACACGTTCGCTGTAAGGAATGGGGACTTCCTCAATCTTTACACCTTCATGCAGTGCGCGTGTGCTCATCACAGGCGTAAGGTTCAAGCCATCCGGCAAAGGATAGATCTGTTCCAAAATTTCGCGCTTGAAGACACGCATGCCGCTGGCGCTGTCCGTCACTTTCTGGCGCCCCAGGATCGACAGGAGATTGGCAAAGAAGAAATTCCCGATGCGACGTGTTATCGGCATCTGGCTGTCTGCACCTGCCATACGCGATCCGATCACAAGTTCAGAACCGTTCAAAGCAGACGCGCATAACTGCGGAAAATATTCCGGCGGATACGTACCGTCCGCATCCAGGAATCCGATCAGATCACCGCTGGCCCTGGAAAAGCCGGCCTTCAGCGCCGCACCATAGCCCTTATTTTTGGGCTGACGGATCAGACTCACCCCTGGTATGCTCTCGGCAATTTCGGCTGTTCTGTCCCTTGAGCCGTCGTCCACAACCAACAATTCCAACCGATCCACACCAGCTTCCTTCAAAGCCGGAGCTACTGCAAGAACGCGGTCGGCAATTTCCCTGATGCCGTCCTCTTCGTTATATGCAGGAATAACCACAGATAATATCGTCATTAAACTACATCCTTTGTCGCATAAAAAACTGCTTTGCCGGGATTGCTCAACTTCCCGTCAATCGTCTTGATCACTTTTGCCGGTACGCCGCCGACCACAGTATGCGGCTCCACATCTTTCGTGACAACCGCGCCTGCAGCCACCACCGCCCCCTTCCCAACCCGTACTCCGTCAGTGATGACCGCGCCGGCACCAAGCCATACATCATCTTCAATAACTATACCCTCCGCTGTGATCCCCTGTTCGACAAATGGTTTGTGAGGATCGTCAAAGACATGATTCACGGCAATGATCTGCGTGAATGGTGACGTATAGACCCGATCGCCGATTTCCACG
>DATHRQ010000311.1:0-2790 GCA_035465095.1 Anaerolineales bacterium
GGGGAAATGAAGGTCCGCACCAAAAATGCGGCGCCGATCGCGCCCAGAAACTGGGGAATCCAATAGGACAGAACTGCATCCATCCACCTCACCACGCCCTGCAGCGCCAGCCCGAAGGTCACAGCCGGGTTGATATGCGTACCAGAGATATGACCGTACGCATACACGAACACGGCTAATGTGAGACCATGTGCCAGAGCGATGGCTACTAGATTCCCCCCGGATACGATCCCGGAACTCGCGCCAACGAATACCAGCGCGAACGTGCCGATCAACTCGGCCAAAAACACTTTCGAATTAAACATACATTCTCCTTATTATTGATTTGCTTCTTAAACAACACTACAAAGCGTCATCCGTCACGCCCAACTTCGCGCGCCGGATAGAAACGACTTGCCGCTCATGAGTTTCTTTCCTGGAGGCTGAACCTCGTCCAGGACGAGCACCCCGCCTCCTGCACCGACCGCAGGCTGATTCTGCACGATCAGCCTCTCCCCCGCTGATACAGCCCTCACCCCTTCCTTCTCTCCCGGCAGGATAGGGACAGTATGCGCGCGATGGATCTTGAGATTCGTCCCTTCGAAGTCCATGAACGTCCCCGGCCAAGGATTGAAGGCACGCACACGACGTTCCAATTCGTGCACATCGGCGTTGAAATCGAGCCTGCCATCCTCCTTTTTGAGCATGGGGGCATAAGTCGCGCCTTCTTCGGGCTGCGGCTGCGGCTGAACCCCGCCAGATAAATAATCTGGCAGGGTTTCGATGAGCAGATCCGCCCCCAGCGTGGACAATGTCTCGAAGACCGAACCAGCCGTATCGTCGGGTTTGATGCGGATGGACCGTTGGGCCAGCATCGGGCCAGTGTCGAGTCCCGCGTCCATTTTCATAATGGTCACACCGGTCTTTTCATCTCCATATAATATCGCAGCATTGATCGGTGCTGCGCCCCGCCAACGCGGGAGCAGCGAGGCATGGACGTTGATACATCCGAATTGGGGTAGATCCAAAACATCCTGCTTGAGTATCTGCCCATACGCCGCCACCACGATCAGATCAGGTGACCAGGCACGCAGTTGATCCATGGCATGCTCCTGCTTGAGTCTTTCGGGCTGAATGGTTGGTATATTCAGTTCCAACGCGAGTTCTTTTACAGGAGGCGCTTTCATCGTACGGCCGCGCCCGGAGGCACGGTCGGGCTGCGTGACAACGCCCACAACATCATATTCACCAGCCAATGCGTGCAGAGACGGCAGGGCAAAATCGGGCGAGCCCATGAAAACGATTCTTGTCATGTAATGATTTTACATTGAAAACGCGTTTGCGTTTTTATTCCTTTGGTGTACAATACTTAAAATCCAATCATATTTCAATAAACGGAGGAACTTATGTCTAACGAACCCATGAATGAACAACCCTCAATGGATGTCACCAGTGACGACAAGTTGTGGGCCGCGCTTGGTTATCCGATTGTTCTCGTCGCGATCATTGTGCTTTTAATGGAGGATAAGAAGGCACGTCCTTTCATTAAATTCCACGCTGTTCAGTCGATTGCCGCCAATGTTGTTTTCTTCATCATCGGGTCCATTCTTAGTGTTGTAACCCTAGGCTTCGGCGGACTGTGCGTGCCTTTACTTTGGTTCGTCTTTCTGTATTGGGGTTACAAAGCCTACCAGGGCGAGATGTTCGATATCCCCATGGTCACAAACTTCATCAAAGGTCAGGGCTGGGCATAAATCCTTTACGATTGAATACAAAAAAGGCTCACGGAAATCCGTGAGCCTTTTTTGTAAATAATAAACGGTTATTCAACAAGCGGATCGGTCGATTCCTTCGAATCCTCTTCGCCGTTAATCGGCAACAAGAATGTGAACGTACTTCCCTGCCCTTCTTCGCTTTCGACCCAGATACGCCCGCCGTGCAGTTCGACCATGGATTTGGCAACTGACAGTCCCAACCCCATGCCGCCGTGTTTGCGCGTAAGGTGTTCCTCCACTTGAAAGAATCGGTCGAATAGTTTTGGCAGGTCTTTCGAGGGGATGCCGATCCCGCTGTCCACAACTTCCGCTTTACGATAGCCGCTGTCTTCACTGATCTTTATCGTAACGCTTCCCCCTTTGTCTGTAAATTGGATCGCATTCTTTACGAGATTGCTCAAGGCAATGTTGATCTTTACACCGTCGGCGTCGATATAATGATCGGCGCCTTGTGTTTCACTCATTAAAGTAACATTTCTGGATTTCGCCTCGTCCTGAAACGTCAGAACGACGTCTTCTGCGATCTTCGACAACGACACCCTGTGACTTCGGATGCGTGCCGCACCAGATTGCACATTCTCCACGCTGGAGATGTTCTCCACGATCTCTTTGAGACGTGTCGCATTTTTGACAATGGCATCCAATTGCTTAGCATGTTTCTCATCTGCCAACTCGCGCAGAAAGGTGGCATGTCCCAGGATCAGCCCAAGAGGAGTCCGAAGCTCATGGGAGGTGATCGCGATAAAGTCCGTTTTGAGACGTTCAAATTCCGCGAGTTCATGGCGCGAAGCTTTGACCTTTCGCTCGAGGTGTACATTTCTCATCGCCTGCGCCGCAAGTGCGCCAAGTGTTTCCAGAATGGTCAGGTCTTCTTCGGTATAATGTGCATCGTCTCGCTTGTTGAGCGCCTCCAGCACACCGACCACCTCGCCACGTACGATGAGAGGCACCGCGGCAAGAGAGTACGTTTGGTGTTTGGTGACACGGTCCACGGTCTTGAAGTGACGGATGTCTGCCCGTGTGTCCTGGATAATTA
>DATHRQ010000312.1:0-3648 GCA_035465095.1 Anaerolineales bacterium
GACCCAAAGGCGAACCGGACCCTGCCTTCAGCCTGCGTGCCGCTTCCGAGGTGTTGTCCACGCTGATGGATCGTCCTGTCAAAATGGCGCCCGATTGCGTCGGAGCGGAAGTCGAAGCGATGGCGAATGAACTCCAACCCGGCGAAGTGTTGATGCTGGAAAATACACGCTTCCACGAGGGGGAGGAGAAAAATGATCCAGTGTTGGCCAAGCAACTGGCGGCGCTGGCAGACGTCTACGTGAATGACGCGTTTGGTTCGGCGCATCGTGCGCATGCCTCCACGGAGGGCGTGGCGAAATTTCTGCCGGCCGTTTCCGGCTTCCTGATGGAAAAGGAGCTTGAATATCTTGGGCGCGCGGTTGCGAATCCTGAACATCCATATGTGGCAATATTGGGCGGAGCGAAGATCAGCGACAAGATACCAGTTGTTGAGTCCCTGCTGGCCCAATGCGATAAGTTGATCATCGGCGGCGGCATGGCAAATACGTTTCTTGCCGCGCAAGGATTGGATATGCAGGACAGCCTTGTGGAGGAAGCGTCGCTCGAAACGGCCAAAGCCATCCTGGCGAAATCTGCCGACAAACTCATCCTGCCCGTGGATGCGGTCATCGCGGATGAATTCGACGCCGAAGCAAACACCAGGGTTGTGGATGTTGATGCGATCCCTGCCGGTTGGCGTATGCTTGATGTCGGGCCGAAGACGATTGAGTTGTATAAGGATGCATTGAGCGATGCAAAACTGATTGTGTGGAATGGCCCCGTCGGCGTTTTTGAAATGCCGAAGTTCGCCGAAGGCACATTCGCAATTGCAAAACTTCTCGCCGATCTACCGGCAACGACGATCATCGGCGGCGGGGACAGCGCCAGCGCGGTCGGGAAGGCGGGCGTGGCAGAACAGATGACGCATGTTTCAACAGGCGGCGGTGCCTCGCTTGAATTCCTTGAAGGGCAGGAACTGCCCGGCGTCGCGGCATTGATGGATAAATAGTTAGTGGATGTATTGGGTTTAGGATCGAGGACAATATGAATCGTACACTCGTAGTGGCTGGAAATTGGAAGATGAATAAGACCACCGCAGAAGCACGTGAATTGGTGGACGCCTTGAGCGCAGGTTTGCGCGTGGTGGAAAATGTCGAAAAGGTGTTATGTCCGCCGTTCACTTCGCTCGCGCTGCTTTCCGAGATGCTGGCCGATTCCGATATTGGCGTCGGGGCGCAGAATATGCATTGGGAGGAAAAGGGCGCGTTTACCGGCGAGATCTCGCCCGACATGGTTAGGGAGTTTTGCAGCTACGTTATTCTCGGTCACTCAGAGAGGCGCGCCTATTTCGGTGAAACGGATGAGATGGTCAACAGGAAACTGCGCGCGGCGTTGGCACATGACTTAACTCCGATCGTCTGTGTGGGTGAAACGCTGGACGAATACGAATCGGGGCAAACCGAGGAAGTTGTCCGTCGTCAAATCAACCTTGGTCTCGCTGACATCGACTCGGCCCACGCCTCACGAATCATCGTTGCGTATGAACCGGTCTGGGCGATCGGCACGGGGAAAGCCTCCAGCCCAGAGAATGCCAATGGCGTGCACAAACAGGTTGTTCGTCCCGCATTGACCGAACTGTTCGGCGAAGACGTGGCCCAGGCGATAAGAATCCAGTATGGCGGTTCGGTGAACGCTGCCAATGCATCCGAATTTTTCTCACAGTCGGATATCGACGGAGCATTGGTGGGGGGCGCAAGCCTCAAAGCGGATGATTTCGTGGCAATTGCCAGGGCCGCCGCGTAAAAATCACTGTGATCTGACCTTCGAGCATCCAGATGTATATACAACTGGAGGGATTTTTTTGGTTTATCGTGATGCTTGTGCCGCTGATATTACTTCAGCGGCTGTTGCATCGTGAGATACAGGCGGTGTTCCTGATCCTGACGCGTGACGCAAGATTGACCATTGGTATATTCCAGATCATCTTTTTGCCTGGCGTGATTCTGCACGAGGCCAGCCATTTCTTGATGGCGAAGTTGTTGCGCGTGCGGACAGGGGGATTCTCTGTGATCCCCCGGGCACTGCCCGATGGACGCCTGCAGTTGGGTTACGTGGAGACTGCCAAGTCGGATATTCTGCGCGATTCATTGATCGGCGCGGCACCCTTGATCTTTGGGACCATTTTCGTGGCGTTCGCGGCTGTCAACCGGCTTGAAATGAACGTGTTGTGGGAAACCCTGAAGAACGGACAATTCAATCTGTTTTGGATGGGGGTGGGCATTCTGCCGCGCACACAGGATTTTTGGCTCTGGTTTTTCCTGGTCTTTACCATCAGCAGCACGATGACCCCTTCTGAATCAGACCGTCATGCCTGGCGGGAGTTGATCATCTCGGGGGGAGTCTTTTTAGCGGTTGCCTTGTTGATCGGCGCCGGCCCGTGGATGCTGGATAACGTGGCCCCGCGCCTCAGCAACTTTTTTAGCTCGGTCGCCGTGATCTTTGCCTTGAGCGCCCTGGTGCATGTGCTGTTGGTGCTGCCGGTCGCGTTGATCCATAAGCTGCTTACCCGCGTCACCGGGCTGGATGTGACGTAAAAATCAGTATTGAATTCTGTTATTCGTCGCTTTCCAATCTCTTTCCCATACCGATCACGTTATCCAGGTCGTAACCAATGGATTTGTAAAACGCGATCACTTCTGTGTTTGTATCCCGCACTTGCAGGTTGATCTTGGCGCATCCCATCCCACTAAGTTTTACCTCGACAGCCTCCATCAGTTGGCGACCATACCCCTTTTTTCGATGCGATGGCGAGACAGCCAAATAATTTATCCAGCCGCGATGGCCTTCATAGCCGCCCATGACGGATGCGACAATATTGTCATCCAATATGCCCACGAGGAATAATTCCGGGTTGACTTGCAACTTTCTTCGAATATCTTTTTTCGGGTCATTCCACGGGACGACAAGCTTACAGGCCTGCCAAAGGGCAATGACTTCGTCTTCGTCCTGTTCCTCAAATTCTCTGATCTTCAACTTGTCACCCAATGGGAATTTCTCCGATCTATATTTTTTTGTTTAATTTTATCCATCTGGTTATCAGCATCTTTATCCTCAGGCGGACGTGTGTATCGCCATCTCCAAGCGCCCATGCGGAGCGCGTGGCCTGTTTGAGGTCTTCGTCGAGTTCGATAAAATCCTCCCATTCATCGTCGATCCATTCCTCCATTTCTTTGGGCGAATCCCAGACATAATGGATGGGAAAATTTTCTTCCCTTTCGCGGGTGAACCAGCCCTTCGATTCTACGGTTGTCATTGCCTGGTTCGCGGCGGCATTATCGTCTAATTCGCGCGACAGCAGGGTGGCATACCCCATCTCCTGCGTTTTGCGTGCGGAGAAGACTTCCACGCGCCTTTCTTCGCTCATGGGGCGCAGATCGATCAGGATGCCGTCCGGCACGAGCGTTCTATGTATTTCGCTCAGGGCATGAACCATGCCCTCATGCTGCATTCATCAGAGCGACCAGGCAAGAATGGCGATGTCGAACGTCTCTTTGTTGAAGGGGACGTGTTCCGCCTCGGCGTTGGCAAAGTGGATCTTATCCTCCGGGTCTGAAGGGCGGTCGATAGCAGCGACGCGCAATGAATCTTTATCAGGATCAAGCCCAACG
>DATHRQ010000313.1:0-5459 GCA_035465095.1 Anaerolineales bacterium
ATGAAGGTGAGAGTATCATCATTGTGAATCGCAATGGCGACCCCTATACTTTTGCACTGGCATCGCCGCTGAAAATTGTTCCTGCGAAACGAGCTCACAACCTGGTTCCGGGAGCATTTGTGACGATCATTGCTCCGAACAATGCGCCTAACAATAAACAGGTTGCGACCGGCATTGTGGTCCACCCGGGTGTTCCAAACTGTTTCGCCATCCCCGATTCCATAAAATACAGGATCAGGATAAACGTTGTTTCAACTGCAACAACGGTTCCGGGTAGTCTGGTATCCATCAACAACACTCAGGAAATTGACATTACCTTCGATCGCATTCCGCAAACTGTGAACCCGGAGCGAACGGCCCCAGGGTTAGTTTACGAAGAATTTCGAATAACAGCCCCTTTGCCACCGAGTGCTGCTACCATCTCGGCGGACAGCGTATGTTTCGTCATCAATATCCCGGCAGTTGTGGCATCTGGACCTATCCGCTATTGTAGCAATGCAGACTCAAGCAGCACGCCCTTGATCGGTCTAGGCTCACCACTCTCTGTTGCCCAGAACTTCCCGGTACAGTATGCAGACCTGCAAAATCGGGTTGCTGCTGCAGCGGCACACATCGATTTTCAATCGCCGCTGGATATGGATCAGATCCTCAGCACGATCGAAGATGCCCAGCGTATCCGAGATTGTGCCAACGCCTCCGGTGATGCAGCGATCAGGGCAGCCTGTGCATCTGACATTATTGTCGCCCCTGTGACCCAGTCCCATTTGCAGGATGCACTGGATAGCGTGCTAGGAATGCCATCGCTTGCTCCGACGCCTATCGACGTTGGTGTCATACGAGTACTCCAAACTATTGTCATACCCACCGTAGATCCATCGGGTAGTGTCACGATCCTGCCGGGAGATTACCGGTTGGATTATTGGTTCGACGTGAACGGTGCTTTCTACGCCGCAACACTTACAGGACTGCAGACGGATAATACTCCCATAATCAATGAACAGGCCCCGGCGTTGCCTGCACTCTTCCTTGACGTGGATGGCTTGCGGCAGCCCCTTGCACAGATTACTTCCTGTCGCATTGCAAGGTGGTGTTTCTTCGAAGGCGGCTGTCGTTAACTTATCCTGGGCTGGTCAAAAACATTTTCCGTCATTGCTAGCCGTATCGCAATGACGGAAAATTGTGTTATTACTATTAGAGAAACTTCGTGAGCGTAACGTCGGAAAAGACGGCAGCTTGGCATATATTATTGGCAGGAGATCTGATGATAGAACCACCATACGGCGTGATCTGGAACCGAATCAAGTCTGGTAAAGTCATCCCCTTTTTAGGGGCTGGCGCGTCCTTTGTGGGCCGGCCGGTCGACGTGCCCTGGGATCCGCACGATCCCCAGTTTCTACCCAGCGGACGTGAGCTGTCGCAGTTTCTGGCTCTTGAATCCAGCTTCCCTTCTCAGGACCCCCTGGATGTGGACGATCTTGCCAAAGTCTCTTCCTACTATGCCATCATCTCCGGGCGCCGGTCCTTACGCGAGCGGCTGCACGAAGTGTTCAACTATGAGTTCTCCTGTGGTCCGCTCCACCATTTTCTCGCGGCGGTTCCTGCGCCGCTGCTGATTGTTTCGACGAACTATGACACCTTCATCGAACAGGCATTTCTTGCCGTCAATAAGCCATATGATCTCGTCATTCATCCTGCGGAGCGGAAAGACATTGCGAACTCGGTCTGGTGGTGGCCGCATGGCGCGCCGGAGCCGCAGGTTGTGCCGGCGAACGAACTGGATATCGAACTCGAAAAAACCACGGTGATCTACAAAATGCATGGAACCATCCAGCATGAAACAGATAAGTGGGATAGTTTCGTGATCACTGAGGAAGATTATGTGGAATTCGTTTCGCGGATGACGATGAACGCAGCCGTTCCGTCCCTCTTTTATGAATTCTTTCGCATCCGCAGCTTTCTCTTTTTGGGGTACAGCCTGCGGGATTGGAACCTGCGCGTCGTTCTTAGGAATCTGGACCGTTATCTGGGACAGAGGAGAGCCGGTGACGATGAGGATGATGAGCTTTTGCCCTCCTGGTCGATCCAATCTCAGCCTTCTGAGCTCGAGCGCAGGCTCTGGGAAAATCGTAATGTAAATATTTTCGATCTGAAGGTCGATGACTTTGTGGCGAAAATAGAGCAATGGATGAAGTAAACCAGACGCCTGTTGACTTTTGCCCGTATGTAGGCTTGCAACCATATAGCGAAGCGGACCAGGATTATTTCTTCGGTCGCGAGCGTGATAGTCGCATAATCTCCTCCAACCTATTTGCCGCGCGGCTGACCATTCTCTACGGGGCAAGCGGCGTCGGAAAAAGCTCCGTTCTGCAGGCAGGCGTGTTTCCGCGTCTGCAAATGTCTCCACACACGGCGGTGGTCATATTTGATGGCTGGGCTGACCAAAACCTGCTTAATACACTGAAAGCTAGATGCCTGGAAGGTATCCTAGCAGCGGTAGACGGCAAGGATATCCAGCTCGATCTGAGCCTGCCGCTGGACGAATTCCTATTTTCGGCAGCTCAGCTCTTTGGGGGCACGCTCCTGGTCATTCTTGACCAGTTCGAGGAATACTTTCTCTACCACCCTGAAAAAGACAATAGCTTCGACGTTGAGTTTGCGCGGTCGGTAAACCGCAAAGATATCGACGTCAACTTTTTGGCCGCCATGCGTGAAGATACCCTGTCCCGATTGGATCGCTTTCGGGCGCGCATCCCCAACATGCTTGGCAATGTTCTGCGCCTGCGCCACCTGGATGCAGCCTCAGCGCGGGAGGCGATGCGCAAGCCGCTCGATGTTTATAACGAACGCCATCCGGGCGAATCGGGGATGTCGATTGAAGATGCGTTGGTAGAGACGTTGATCGAAGATATCCAGGTGGAAAAACTGATAATTGGGCAGGGCGGACAAGGCGTGGTGGAACGGTCTGATGGCTCGGAAGAAGGCGTCCGCATCGAGGCCCCCTTTCTACAGTTAGCTCTGACACGTCTCTGGGATGAGGAACGAAGTCAGGGATCGCAAGTTCTGCGCCTCGAAACCCTGGAGGCTTTGGGCGGTGCGGGGCGGATCATCCGCACTCACATGGATTCAGCGATGCATGCCCTCTCAGCGGAAGAACAGGAGACAGTCGCCGATCTATTCCGTTTTATGGTCACCCCTTCTGGCACCAAGATCGCCTATACGGTTGCCGACCTGGAGTACTATGCCAAGTCCAAGAGACCTCTGGAGCCGATGTTGAAGAAACTGATTGAGGGGAGCGTGCGCATTATCCGTTCCGTCTCTTCACCAGGTGAGCCAGGCGTGATCCGTTATCAGATCTATCATGACGTCCTTGCACCGGCAGTCCTCGACTGGCGGGCGCGTTTCGAAAGCAGCAAACAATCGCTGAACATGTTCAATCTGTTGGTCGAAAAAGGCGACATGGAAGACGCATTCAAGATCTATCAAGAGATCATCCAGCGCATCCCTCAGCACGCATTTTTCCCAGAACGATTTGAAGTCCGCCGGATTCTTGCGAAAGGTGAGTTGGGGGTTGCCTATCTTTTGCAGGATCAGGAGGAAGATCGCCTGATTGTCGGCACAATTCTAGATGATCGTTATGATTTTACAAAAGAGGAGTTGGAACAATTTGCCAGCGAGAACGCCAAACTCTCAAGCGCGCGTATCAGTCGCATTCTAGGATTCTATCAATACCATGACGCTGCGTACATGCTTAGTGAATTTATCGATGGAGCGCCTCTGCGCGTGCGCCTCGTTCAGGGATTGTCCTTGTCCTATCTGGAGGCAATGGAGATTGCCAAACAAATTACGGAAGCCCTGGAGGATGGTCACCGTCAGGGATTGCCGTTCCTCAATCTGCGTCCGTCTAACGTTGTGCTGAGCCCTGACGGAGTCAAGCTGATAAATTATGGCATCTCGATGCTGACCTCTCTCCATCGCGACCGAAAGCAGCACTCGAAAAGGTACATGGATGACTATATGGCGCCCGAGCAGCTCCTTGGGCAGCAGGGCGACGAACGCAGTGACATCTATGCCCTCGGCACGATCCTGTATGAGATGCTGATCGGGCATCCCCCCAGTGTAGGGCGCTTTTATTATCCTAGTGCGGTCCATCTCGAGGCAACCGAGGCGGTCGACATCCTGATCGATCATGCCCGGGAAAATAACCCAGCCCGGCGCTTTCCCTCTGCCGAAGCGATGCGCATGGAGATGGATCGGATTTCCATGGGATCGTTTGGCGGAGGACTAACCAAGCTTTTGCGGATTTCACTAGCATGGATCTCAGAACGTTATAAGACATTCACTTCTGGCAGAGGGCTGGCCTTCCTGCTGGCAGGATTTGCACTTTTGCTAATTCTAAGTCGCCTACCCCTCACCGCGCAGATCACTTTGTCGGTGCGCCTACTTCTGCCATTGCTTCTCAATAGTTTGGTGATCAGCATCCTATCTGATTTGGTGATACGTGCCCTAGCTAGAAGACGCGGTCTCGGCTCTCTGATCAGCGCTGGAAACGGCACAGGTGGTATCCTTGGTTTGGTTATTACCCTGCACCTATTCAGAATGATCGAAGGGCTCGGGAATGTCCTCCTGGCGAAGTACATCGAAGTTTTCTTCTTCATCATGCTGGCCCTGGCCGTCTTCGGGACGGCGCTGGCATTGGGAATTATTCTGGCAATAGCCTGGGGCACAGAACGTTTGGTTAAGAGTTATGCGACTGGTTTCTACTGGGCCTTCGTGGCTGTCCTGATTATTGAGCTTATCCTGATCACGCTGAAGATACCCATGAATGTGATTCAACCTTTCTAATCGTGTTTCATGGCTCTCTCAGGACCTAACAACCAAAAGAGCCGCTTCCATATCACGGGTACTTTGAACGATTACAGCACTTCGAAAGAGGTGTATCATTCCTTCTACGGATCACTCTTGGAAACACAGGCTGATCCTGTCCCTCACAATCAGGGTTATCAAAAAGAAGCAGCTTGCCTGATCCAACCGATGAACTGTATTTTCGCCTATACGTCACCTTATTCTAAAAAGTAGGCGGGAATGAAAAAAGTCTTGATCGAAAGTAAAAAATACATTCTGGATGATTTTTAATGTGGTAGAAGAAGCTTATTTGTACTTTGAGCGGTTTAACGGCGAAATGAGTCCCCGAATACGTTCTATGAAGCTGGAGATAGGCAAGACCGTAGCCGTCCTCATTTTCAACAGGAGTAAGGTGATAGAACTCATGCTGGCTGAGGCACTGGCGAAAATCAAAGCCGGGGAGATCGTGGATGCTAAAACAATTCTTGGAATTTACTGGCTGAAAAACCGTCAAAAGCAATCAAAATGTGCTCACAAGAAAGAGGAATGAGAATGGCAGCGAACAAGTACGCCGGTAAAAAATGCTTTGTCATCATGCCTTTTGGAAAAAAGAAGGA
>DATHRQ010000314.1:0-6823 GCA_035465095.1 Anaerolineales bacterium
GGAAATGATCGTAAACCGTGCCTTGGAATACGACCCGGCCAGCCGTTTCAAGAGTGCCGCAGAAATGCGGGACGCGCTGAACTCGGTCGCACGCCAGACAGGCCTGCTGCTGCGCGATAATGCGAAAACTGTCTCTGTCAATACAGACGGTATCAAACCGCTGTGGAAGTTCAAATGCGAGGACGAGATCCGCGGTACACCGGCGGTTTCCGAAGGATCGTTATATATTGGTTCTTATGACCATAATTTATATTCCCTGGATGCAGCAGACGGAGAATTCCAATGGAAGTATCCGACGGAGGGCGGCATCGTCTCCCGCCCGGCGGTTGTAGATGGCAATATCTATATAGGTTCCGAAGATAAACTGCTGCATGTGGTATCCAGCCGTTCCGGTAAAGTGGTGTGGACGTATTACACAGATGGCCCCATTCGCTCATCCCCCCGTATTTCTGACGGGCATGTCTTTATTGGCTCAGATGACTACTATTTACACGCCGTCAACATTACTTCAGGACGCATGGTTTGGCGTTTTGAGACTGCGGATGCCATTCGCTCGACCCCTCTTGTACAGAATGAAATGGTTATGGTTGGCTGTGAAGCCGGGGATTACTACGCAATTGATTTTCGAGGGGAATTAAAATGGCGGTTCCGCGCAAAACGCGCCATCACATCATCGACGGTCGGGAGTAAACAAGCTGTTTACTTTACGTCGGTGGATAGTTCTTTATATGCCCTGGATCCCATCAACGGGTGGGTCCTGTGGCGTTACCGTATGGGCAAGGCATCCATAAGCACGCCATGCATTGCCGATGACCTCGTCATTGCCGGCGCGGCCGATGGCTTTATTTATGCGGTGGAGGCGAGAAGTTCAAAGGAAGTCTGGCGTTTTCGTACGGAACATCAAGTGAACGGATCGCCGGTGGTCTATAAGGATTCGGTTTATTGTGGTTCGGTCGATGGTAATCTTTATTGTCTTGAATATCGCACGGGCCGTCTGAGGTGGAAGTTCAGCACCGAAGCTGCCATTACCGGCACCCCGCTGGTCAATGACGATATCGTTTATATTGGATCCACCGATCATCATGTGTACGCGTTGCTTGCGTGAGAAGGAGTTTTTGTGGATAATTTTTTAAGATTGTTTGGAAAACGGCCAAAACCCGAAAAATCGCCGGATGTAGCCAATACGGCTCCGCTGACCGAAGAGCAACTGAAGTCCATTGTCGATGGCCATAACACGCAATATGATCTACAACAGTTGATAGCCGCCACCGGGCAGTCTGTTGGAAAGCAGCGTGATTTGAATGAAGACAGTGTCCTTGCCATAACTGCAACCATGGCAGGTAATTCAGGTAATTTGCCTTTTGGTTTGTATATCGTTGCAGATGGCATGGGTGGACATCAATTTGGAGAAGTTGCAAGCAATGCCGCGATCCGCACCGTTGCAGAGATCGTACTAAAGAAATTTCATCCGTTTCTATTCCAGATCAAAGCCGACCCCATGGAAGAATCCTTCCAGGAGATCATGTTGACCGCAGTAAATGAGGCGCAGCGGGTTGTACAACGCGAGGCGCCCGGCAGCGGTACAACGCTGACTGCGGCTTTGGTTGTTGGGCAGCAGGTCACTTTCGCACATGTAGGCGACAGCCGCGCATCCTTTATTTACCCGGATGGACGGATCGAAAACATCACACGTGATCATTCTCTTGTACAGCGTCTGCAGGAACTGGGGCATATTACGCCGGAAGAGGCGGAAAACTATCCTCATAAAAATGTGCTTTACAAGGCGCTTGGACAGGGAGATATCCTTGAACCTGAGATATTTACGATTGCGTTTCCTCAACCTGGAACGTTGATCATCTCAAGTGATGGAATGTGGGGTATCGTAGCAGAAAAAGATATTATTCACGCCGTGAACGAATCCCCGACTCTCCAGCATGCCTGTCAAAACCTGGTCTCCGCTGCGAACGCGGCAGGTGGGCCGGATAACATCAGTGTGGTTCTTGCTCAATTGATCGGATAGTGCTCGATGCCGGCGCAGCAAAGTGACTTTTATTCCCAACTGGGTGTTTCAAGAGATGCCTCACAGGAGGATATCAAGCGCGCTTATCTTGAAGCGGCTCAAAAACTTCATCCTGACAAAAACACAGCTGCCGGCGAAACCGAATTATTCCTTGATATACAACAAGCCTATGAAACACTGTCCAACCCGAAACGGCGGGCGCAATATGATGCCACACTTTCTTCCGAAGAAAAGGTCAGCCTTCCTTATGAACATAAAGTGATTTACAGCCGGCCCCATCTAGTCCGATTGAACGAGCCGCAAATGCTGTATGTGATCCTTGATCTGCAGGCGCCGCTTGAATCACGCCGGACCCCGTCCCCGCCCCTCAACGTCTGTATTGTGTTGGATCGTTCCACATCCATGCAGGGTGAAAAGATGGATGTGCTCAAAGCCACGGCCGTTCAGATATTACGGAATCTCAGACAACAGGACATACTCAGCGTTGTGGCTTTCAGCGACCGCGCTGAGGTGATAATTCCGGCCTCCTATCATCAGGATCGGGCGCGTCTCGAAGCGCGCATTCAAATGATTCAACCCTCCGGAGGAACAGAGATCTTTCAGGGGTTGGATGCGGGGGCCAAAGAGGTAATGCGCAGCCGCGATTCAAAACGTGTAAACCATATCATTCTTCTAACAGATGGACAGACTTACGGTGATGAAAAGCAATGCCTTGAACTTGCGTCTAAGCTGGCCGAACGAAGCGTTGGAATTAGCGCAATGGGCATGGGCAGGGAATGGAATGATGTTTTTCTTGACACCCTTGCAACCCGCACTGGAGGCAGCAGTGCCTATCTGGCTGAGCCTCAGGATATCAAGAAACTTTTGCTTGAAAAGTTTAACGCGCTGGCACAGACCTACGCGGAAGATATATTGCTTCAAACCAAGGAAATGGAGGGGATACAACTTTCCTATGCTTTTCGCTTGGCGCCTGATCCTGCGCCCATTATGATGGATAAATCTGCACTGCATTTGGGTCAAATATTGCAGGATACTTCCACTCGCGTGATTTTTGAATATATAATTCAACCAACAGCGGTAAAATCAGGGTTGACGACCATACTGGATGGTACACTTAAAGTATCCATATCCTCCAAACCGCTCCCTGTGCCTCCGCTTCGGATGCGCCTTCAGCGCCCCGTATCTGACGTCCCGGAAACGGATACGCCGCCTGCGGAAGTTGTCCAGGCCCTCTCCCGCTTGATGCTGTATCGTATGCAGGAGAAGGCACGCGAAGAGATCGATAAGGGAAATCTGGAGGCCGGGACCCGTCAATTACAAACGCTTGCTGCAAATCTGCTTACGCAGGGCGAAAGGAGTTTGGCGCAAACGATTATGCTTGAAGTGGAGCAAATTCACAAAACGGCAGGACTTTCTGATGAAGGAATTAAAAAGATAAAATACGGTACGCGTGCCCTATTCCTGGCACCGCCGAAAAAGGAGTTGGTAACATGATTATTTGTTCGAATTGCCAGCATGAAAATGTTTCGGGCACATTATTTTGTGTCGAATGTGGCACCCAACTGGATGATGAGGTCGAGACTCTCACCACACAAGCCGTCACACATGAAGAGATCGCAGACGATCTCAAAAAACGGAGCGCAACTGCAGAGCCTCCGTCATCTCCCGCCAACAGTTGGATATCGCTGCATTTAATGGACAGCGGCAAGATACTCCCACTGTCCTCAAGGACTGAATTTACAATGGGCCGCCTGAGCGAGGGCCAGCCCATAATGCCCGATATCGATCTGACTCCTTATCAGGCATACGCTTCCGGCGTTTCCCGTCTGCATGCAGTGGTGAAACGAGAAGCCGACCGCAGTGTTGTCATGGATTTGGGCTCATCCAACGGCACCTATCTTAATGGCCGCCGTATAAACCCCCACACGGAAGAGGAACTCAAACACGGCGATGTTGTCGCGTTAGGCAAATTGAAGATTCAGGTATTGCTGCGAAACGGTTGATGTTTTTACGAGGTTGATTTATGGCATATTCAATTATCCTGCACCTCCCGGGCGAACCTCCCGTGGTTGGAGAGATAGACGAGCTTCCAAAGAATACAGATACGCTTATTACGATCAACAACCCCCGCCTGCGTGATGGCAAGGATGTACACTACATTGAACCCAATGTTACAAAAGTGATCTGGCCCATTTCCAAGGTGGCGTTGATCGAGATACTCGAAAGCGCTGAAGAGGAAACCCTGATTGGCTTTGTGAGGGAATAATATATGCTTGAAGAGTTTGACCGCCGCCGTATTCTTGTTGTGGATGACGAGGAGCGCATGGTGCGCTTCATCCGCATGAACCTGGAACACGATGGCTTCCAGGTTTCTGAAGCTTTCAACGGCAAACAGGCCATACAAAAACTGCGTGATGTGAACCCCGACCTGATCCTGCTCGATGTCATGATGCCGGATATGGACGGTTTCGATGTTTTGGAAACCATTCGTGAAGGCGGCAATGTGCCTGTTATCATGTTGACCGCCAAAGGGGAGGAGGATGACCGTGTGCGCGGCCTTGAGCTCGGCGCGGACGATTACATCACCAAACCATTCAGCCCGCGTGAAATGGTCAGCCGCGTAAAAGCTGTTATTCGCCGTACCGAGAGCGCAGGCGGATCGATGCACGAGATCATCGAAGTGGACGACCGCCTCAAGATCGATTTCGACCGCCGTGAGATCTGGCTCGAAGGAAAACTCATCAAACTGCGCCCCACCGAATACCGACTCCTATACCACCTGGTTCAGAATGCCGGCTGGGTGCTGACCCATGACCAGATCCTTATCAAAGTTTGGGGCTATGAATATCGCGATGAACCGCATTATGTGCGTCTCTACATAAACTACTTGCGGCAGAAACTCGAAGAGGACCCATCCAACCCGAAATACATTCTCACCGAGCGTGGAGTCGGCTACCGCTTTGTGGATTACAAACGGCAAAAAGAATAACCGGGGATTCAGGAGGCTCGCTCCCATATACGCCGGCAAGCCGGCGGAGTCGAAAAATCTCATACAAATTTTTTACATCAGGCTTGCGTTTTTCTAACGCAGGTTTTTTATATTAAGCGTATAAACTTCAAAAACCAAAAGGAGGTCGCTATGTCAAACTTAATTCGTGGGGAACCCGCTCGTGAGATGATGTCCCTGCGCGACGCTATGGACCGTCTTTTTGATGACGCGTTTACGCGCCCGCTTTCCTACGGGGACGGCTGGTCTGCACCTGCAATAGACATGTTCCAGACCGACGACGAGATCGTCGTGAAAGCCGCCCTGCCGGGCATCAAGGCCGATGAAGTACAGATCAACGTCACCGGCGAAGTGCTGACCCTCAAAGGCGAGGTAAAGCAGAACCAGGAAATGGAAGAGAAAGCCTGGCACATCCGCGAGCAGCGCTTTGGCTCGTTTGAGCGCTCGATTGCCCTGCCCACCGACGTGGTTGCAGACAAGGCACAGGCTGACTTCGAGAACGGCATTCTGACCATCACCCTGCCGAAGGCAGAAGAGGTCAAACCCAAATCGATTACAGTCAAAGCCAAATAAATCCAAATTTCAGGGCGGATCTCGAACCCGCCCTGAAATTTTTATAGGGGAGAAAAACTTTAAGATCAGAAACAACCATCTTTTAAGAGCGACACGGAACAAATTCCCCTTTTGTGGATAATCTTGGGGTAAAATCCTGTCATGCCAAAACAAGCTGCAAAACAAAGAATCGTCCTGGTGGATGATCATGAGGTCGTTCGCTTGGGGTTGAAGTCCTTGTTGGACCGGCATCCGCAATTTGATGTCGTGGGCGAGGCTTCTTCTGCGCGCGAAGCCATCGAAAAGACGGAGCTGCTCAAACCTGATGTGGTGGTGATGGACATTCGCCTGCCCGGTACATCGGGCATAGAAGCCTGCGAGCAGATCGTGGAAAAACACCCGAACGTCAAGGTTATCATGCTCACATCGTATGCCGAGGATGAGATGTTGTTTTCCGCCATTCGGGCCGGGGCTTCAGGATATGTCCTCAAGCAGATCGGCAGTGACGACCTGGTAAAAGCTCTCGAAGCGGTTGCCCGTGGTGAAGCCCTGCTTGACCCCGCAGTGACACAGCGGGTCTTCCAGCAGGTACGCCGGGCTGTGAAGGATGAGGAAGCCTCGGCTTTTCAGCACTTGAGTCAGCAGGAGAAACACGTGCTGCAGTTGGTTTCGGAAGGCAGAACCAACCGCGAAATTGCCAAACAATTATATTTGGGCGAAGGTACGGTGAGGAATTATGTTTCGAGCATTCTCTCGAAACTGAGCGTGAACAATCGCGCCGAAGCTGCCGCCTATGCGGTGGAACATAACCTGCGCGAGTATATCTCCTCCTGATTTGGGGATGCCCATATAGGCAAATATTATTTCGGAGTCACTTGTTTGTGACTCCGTTTTTGTTAAGAGGTGTTGCCATGTTGTCATCCGTTCGATTGAAAGATGAAAATGTCCTTCTTCGTCCGTTCCAGGTCGAGGATAAAGCGCAGTTGTACGCAGCGGCGAGAGAATCCCTGGCAGATCTCAAGCCATGGATGAATTGGGCGCACGATGGCTATTCCCAGGCAGAAGTGGACAGTTTTATCAGGATCACCCGCGCCCGTTGGGAGGAGGGAACCTTGTACGCTTTTGCGATCGTCGATGCGAATAACGAAGATATCCTTGGCGGATGCAGTCTGAGCAACAAACATCCCTTATATCATTATTGCAATGTTGTATACTGGGTACGGACTTCCCGTCACGCTAATGGC
>DATHRQ010000315.1:0-5587 GCA_035465095.1 Anaerolineales bacterium
TTGCCCCGTTAAAGATCGGCAGCGGTGCACGGACCGGCGCAGGGGCAATCGTGACCAAAAACGTCCCTGACGATACGCTTGTCGTTGGGATGCCCGCGCGCGCGATCAGAAAATTCAAGAAAGAAAAGGAAGAATAAATAACGATGACCCTTACCGATCAGGAAAAACAAGCCCTTGTTGATCTTGCAAATACGGCTCGTGAGCGTGCCTACGTGCCCTATTCCGGCTATCGCGTTGGCTCGTCGCTGCGTACGAAGTCGGGCCGCGTTTTTACAGGCGTTAATGTGGAGAACGCCGCCTATCCACAGACCATGTGTGCGGAACGGGTTGCCATGTTCAAAGCCGTTTCAGAGGGAGAGAAGGATTTTGAAGTGATCACCGTGGTGACCGATAACGGCGCTACACCCTGCGGGGGCTGCCGTCAGGTGATGGCAGAGTTTGGACTGGATACCATGGTAATTATGGCGGATGGAAAGGGAAAGATCGTGCAGGAAACGACTGTCAAGGATTTGCTGCCGGGCGCTTTTACGCCGGAACAGCTAAAAGCATAATCACAGGATGTCTATCAGAGTATGCCTGGGACCAAATTCCGTTCGATTCGCGTGGAAGCCGTTGTCCTCCGTCACAGCGATTTCGGTGAGGCCGACCGCCTGCTGACGCTATATACGCGTCAACTCGGGAAGGCGCGGGCCATTGCCAAAGGCGCCCGCAAGATCGCATCGCGCAAGGCCGGGCATATCGAGCCGTTCACGCACGTCAGGCTGCAGCTTGCAAGGGGACGCGATGTGTTGATCGTTACGCAGGCCGATACGGTGGATGCCCACCTCTCTCTGCGCGACAACCTTGTCCTTACGAGTCAGGCCTCCTATGTGATCGAACTGCTGGATCGGTTTACCTATGTGGATGAGACGGAAAGCTCGTCCATTTTCCGTTTGCTGACAGAGACCCTCTCGCGCCTCACCTCGAACCATGACGTTTGGCTGGTCATCCGTTACTATGAGATACGCCTGCTCGATCATCTGGGGTTTCGCCCGCAGCTCTTCGAATGCACCAATTGCGGACGCGAGATAAAAGCCGAGGATCAGTTCTTTTCTTTCAGCGCGGGCGGTGTGATCTGTCCGCGCTGTGGGCGTGGGCTGCCGAACCTGCAAGGCATTTCGGTGGATACACTCAAATATCTGCGCCACTTCCAGCGTTCGAGCTACGCAGATGCTTCTCGTGCACAGCCCAGTCCTGAGGTCCGGCAGGAGACGGAAACATTAATGGAGGGATACTTTACGTATCTGCTTGAACGTGAATTGAATACCCCGGGGTTTTTGAAGAGGATCCGTTCGTAATATAAAAGATCACTCCGTATATAGATTTTTTTGTTTTAATTTTTTACGCTGATGTTTCGTAAAGCGCAGGTCCATTCGCTGCGTGCTGACCTGTTCGTCTGTTGCCGCAGAATGGGAAACAAATCCAAACCTGCGCATGGTAATACGCCGCAGCCAGTTGAACAGATAGGGCCACATGATCTCCTTTTCATAAGGATGCGGAATGGTAATGCCCTGCTCGAGGGCGGTTCTGAGCTCTGCGGCTGTCGTCCCCCTGAACTCGGTCTTGCCTGTGCCGATCGCCCAATGGACGTGCGCATCGCTGCCGGCGGTTTGGGCAAATGGCAGATAGGCAGCCACCCTTTTTACCTTGTCGCTGAAAGGCGTTACGGTCATGTTATAGACCTCAATGCCTCTCAGAACATCCTTGAGATCGGGCATGGTCAGGATGCTCACCACCGTATCCATGCTTAAACTGCCGGGCAATTGGCTGAATGGATGCGGCACAACCGCCATCCCTCCCAGATCTTTGATGATCTTCAACGTTTCGGCCAGGGACAGGCCGCGACGCGGAATCTTCTCAACGAACAAGGCCAGTAAATGACCCTCCCTGGTGGTGACCTCCACGCCAGGGATCACCTCGAGGTTGTATTGTGAGGCCAGTTCACGCGCATCGAACGAGCCGCGGATATCATCATGATCGGTGATGCCGATCACATCGAACCCGACAGTGGATGCCTGCCGAAGGACGCCGCGCACGGTTGTCGTGGCGTCGTGGCTGTAAATTGTATGAATGTGGATGTCTGCCATTCCCATAATTCGACCCCCAAAAGGGAGATTTCCGAAGTATATCCATTTAACTACAATGTTGCAATTAAAATGTAATGAACCTAATAACTTTGTAAGTATTTGTGCTGTTTGACCGCTAGAGCCGCCTGCCCCAATTCAAAACAAAAACCCGCGCGATCAATAGGACGATCGGTTTCAGCACCCGCCATAACAGGATCTGGAACCACCGCCACTTGATCGGATAGATAATTTGCGCAATGCCCCAGCGTGCGATCAACGTTTTACCGAGTGCGCTTCGCACCACCCGACGCCTGAATCCGCGAAACGAAAAGTCGCCGCGCTGAAGCGACTCGCTTATCTCGTACGCCGCCAGTTTGCCGTATCCCAGGGCGATGCTGATGCCCTCGCCGAAGACCGGGTCCGCACCGAGGGCATCACCGACCAACAGCACCCGCGGTGCAGACATGTTATTCTGCGGGTTGAACCAGCGGATAGGGTGTCCCTTGATCTCATAATTGTCCAGGTCTAAGCCGAAACGCCCCATCTCCTGCGCGAGCGGCTGCTTGAGATATGGCCGTGGCGCGCCAGCCAGGATATTGGTATCGTAGATTCCCCAACAGCGCATTGGTTCGCCCCTGACCTGTGTGGGAAAGTCCCAGATATACCCTGCGATGTTGTCCGGGACGGGGGAGAATTCGAAATACGCGTTTCTGTCATTGTGAGCGACCGAAGGGAACGTGGCAATCTCCTGCTTAATTGGCGATTGTGTCGCTACGGCGCCACGGCGACGCTTCGTCGCTCCGCTCCTCGCAACGACAGGAGTCAGTACCTCCAACACCCTCGCCGTATATACGGGATCATTGGGAAATAAACAGCGCCGGGTGATTCCATTCGAGCCATCTGCACCGACCACGATTTGTGCGTGAAATGTTCCCTGATCTGTTTCGATAATGACTTCATCTGATCGTGGTGTGATGTCCTTAACTGTCACCCCTTCTCTAATTTCTACTCCTCGGCTTTTCACTTTCTCTGCCAGCCAATTGTCGAACTCATCACGGCGGATGACGCGCAGCGCGTGCCGTTTCGGTATGCGTACGCTTAGTCCCCTTGCCTCGAAATCGAAGTGGATGTCGTCTGCGAGCACGTGCGGGACTTCGTCTACGTCAAGGTCGAGTTTTTCGAGCAGGGTCTCGGCGTCGATGGTCAGGCCGCCGGCGCAAAGTTTGAAGCGCGGATAACGTTCCTTTTCGAGGATCAGGATTCGGTGGGAAAGATGCGGAGCGATCTGATGTAGATGAAGTGCGGTGGAGAGTCCGCTGGGACCCCCGCCGATGATGATGATGGGCAGAGGATGCGTCGCACCCTCGTTGTTGGGACGGGTCTGTAGATCTGGATGGTCTGCTTTATGGAATGAATTCGTCTGTGTAGTGCGACGCATGTCTTTTGTCAGGCGTATGCACCAGACCAGGTTTCAAATTTGCGTCCGTCGTGTTCGTTCTTGTTATAGAAGGCAATGTAGGTGAGCGCTTTGTAGGGGACAAATTTCTTCTCTTTGGGGTCCTTGCGCGCGAGATCGAAATAGGTGTGCCAGGTGCCGGAGTTGAAATAGATCTGGTTGCCGCCGACTTCGTCAAAATCGAGTGGGATGGTCTGGTGGTGATGTGTATGCCCGTAAACGATGAAGCGCGCAGAGTCGTCGAGGAAGGACGGTTCACGCAGGGCATGTTCTGCGAATGAATATCCGCCGCTTTCGAACAGCCTTCTGTTCTGTATCCTATAGACCAGGCTGTCCAGATTTTCGAGCGAAATGAATTTTGCTATCTTGATGGCGGCCTGTAATTTGTCCACGACATCGAACTTGAAGGCTTTATCTTTGGCGCGCACAAATTCCAATCCAAGGAATTTGTCGCAGAGGTCGTCCCAGACCAGCTTGAGGTCCTTTTCGCGGATGCCCTTGACGATGTCCTCCGTCGAGAGTTTTTTGATCTGCCCCGATATCCAAAGCGGCGTAGCCAGGGCGGGACGGACGTTGGTGATATGGCGCAGGTTGTCCACGATATCAACATTGAGGTCGGGTCTGCGTTTCAATTCTTCGGGGTAACGGTTGCAAACTTCCATGGTGAAGGCATCGCCCAGGGTTGGCCGGTCGCGCCCGTGATCGGCGTCAAAATTGAATGCATCGTAGCAGTCTCCGTGCCGGCCGAATACCTCATAGTCGGTAAAGAGTCTCATTATGTCGTCGTTTTCATCCTGCTCCCAGGGCTGGTCGGGATTCGTTTTTTGAAGATCGTAAGGAAAGGGTGAAGGCGGATTGCTAAGCCCCATCGCGTCGATGATCTCCTGACGGATGGTGTCGAATTCCTGGCCCTTGAGATGGTAGTACCAATCGTGATTGCCGACCATGTAATGGAAACGCACCTTGAGCGGGATGCGGTTTGCCGGGTTTGGCCTGCGATTTCCCGCCTCGTCCATGGCGTCGAAGTCGATGAATTCGCCGTTCGCGAGTTTGCGCATGACTTCCAACGCTTCCTTGTTGTGTTTGAGGATGGAGCGCGTGACTTCGAGCAGCTTGGGGGCGAAAAGCGGATCGGATGGGTCGCTCCACGGGCGGACGTATTTCTTTTCACCCGGTTCCGTGATTCGGATGTGGTTCTGATCCTTGCCTCGGACGTATTCCTCATGTCCCTTTGGCGGGAACAGCCATTTCGTCGAATGAAGCGGATCGAGAATATCGCCCAGCAGGATCACATCCAGTTCTTCAATGGGACGATATTTACCGTAGTTCACGGAGGCAAAGTGCGCATCCTGGCGCAGTCGTTTTGCAAACAGGTAGAATGCGCTGGCAGGGATCGATTCGGCGGTTGTACCGTCGCCGAGATGCAGATCGCTGATAATAACGAGCATGGATATCTCCTTTTTATGGGGCCGTATGTGATTATTCAATTATAGCGCGGTTGCCTGAGTGTACGGGTATAATTTCATACTTATAAATCACAATGCAATACGAAGAGGCAAAATGGGACAAAAAATCCTGGCATACACATTGATGATCCTAAGTTCGATCCTGATATTGGCGAGTGTGGCTGGCCTGATTGCGGCCTGGATCTATAACGAACCCCTTACCAGCGATGTAATGCAGCGCCTGCGTACCATCGATGATGAACTCGAAATCGCGCAAACCACGTTGGATTCCACGCACAATGAACTCGAGCGTGCCCTGCGACTTGTGGATGCGGCGCAGACCGCGCTTGAACAACTTGCAGAGCAATCCACCAGTGCAGAAAGTTTGTTTGAGGGTATAAAAGGTTCGCTGGATGACAGGCTTCTTCCCGAGTTGAAAGCCACACGTGAAAAATTGGAAACGGCGCGTCAATCGCTGGAGAGTTTGCAGTCCCTGATCCAGAGCATTGGTTCCCTGCCGTTTGTCAACGTCAGTGTGGCGGATAGGATCCTGGACGATCTGATCGATTCTGCCGACACCA
>DATHRQ010000316.1:0-5910 GCA_035465095.1 Anaerolineales bacterium
AACCAACACACCAACGAATACACAGACAAACACTCCTACCAACACCCCAACCAATGGTCCTACTAACACGTCAACCAATACACCAACGAATACACCGACAAATACTCCTACCAACACGCCAACCAGCACACCGACAAACACTCCTACCAACACGTCAACCAATACACCTACTAACACGCCTACCAACACACCGATGGCTACACCTACAATCACACCGGTCACTAACTCCACCTAAACGCACTTTCCCCTTCCACCTTCGGTGACGACGCCTGGTATCATTCCCGTAACAGGTGGCGATGAGACACATGAGATTGCAGCCGGTATCGCGCATACATGTGCGATCACACCTCAGGGCGGCGTCCAATGCTGGGGCAACAATGACTTTGGTCAACTGGGTGACGGCACGAACATCGCCAGTAATGTGCGTGTGAACGTGATCGGTCTGCAGGGCGGTTCAAGCATCGTGGCCGGCGGCAACCACACCTGTCTCTTGAGCGGGAGCGATGTGTGGTGCTGGGGGCAGAACGCAAGAGGTCAGTTGGGTGATGGCACAAATATCGATCGCAACGTTCCGGTCAGGGTGCTGAGCAACGCCACAGATATTACAGCCGGCTTGGATTACACCTGTGCCGTCGTGGACGGCGGAAAGGTGATGTGCTGGGGTAACAATAATCAGGGTCAATTGGCGGATGGTACGACGACAGACCATAACACCCCGACCTTGGCTACACTGGTGAGCGATCTCTCGAAAGTGGACGCGGGCGGATATGAAACCTGTGGGTTATCGGATGCCGGGCTTTTGAGATGCTCCAGCAATGGATCGAACCATGATCTTGGCGGATCACCTCAGGCTGGTTTTGATGTGGCTGTAAACCGCTTCGGTTTCCTCATAACAATGTTGACGCAGGATGGCCTTCCAGTCGAATTCCGCAGCAATCAGTTCAAAGTGGTGAGCGATGCCGGACCCGCGTTGGACGTGGACAGCGGTTTGAGACACACATGTGCCCTGCTGGTTGATGGCACCGTTTCGTGCTGGGGTGGGAATTACTATGGACAGTTGGGTAGAAACAACACAGTCAGCGATGAAAATCCACAAGCTGTTGTAAACCTGGCTGGAGCCTGGCAGTTGGCCGTTGGCAAGAACCATGCATGCGTACTGATCACGTCCGACATGCCCGGCGCAGACGACATCCAATGCTGGGGCTTGAACAAAGACGGACAGCTCGGCAATGGGACCAACGAGAATAGCTCGGTGCCGGTATTTGTAAAATAGCCGGGCCTCAAAAATAAGGGAGGATAAAAGAGAGCGAAATGAGAAATTAACCCTCATCTCGCTCTCTTTTTAACGAATGGCAGACTCTATGTGCACCAGCAGGATTCTGGATCCTTATTTTCTTCACTTGATACCCTTTCCAAAATATACTGAAAATTTACCTCTTTCCTCACTCCATCAGACTTTCATTAACCTGCCCCTTCGTGCAGTTGCCAATTTAGTCTTCTGGTCTTATAGTCAGTAAACCCGTAGGGACACGGCGAAAAGCCTTATGAGCTTGGCGGTTATCCGTCCTGCAGTGTCCTTACCTCAACGACCAGCAGACAAGAAGAGAAACAGACTAGGAGACTAATTATATGCGCGGATACGGCTGGTGGATGTCCATGCGGCAGGGCGACGAAAAGCCCAAGGTAACAAAAGAACTTTTATTGCGCGTTCTCACCTACGCGCGCGGATATTGGTGGCATATCGCAGGTATGCTCGTGACGATTTTATTGACGACAGGGTTGTCCCTGCTGACGCCGCTCATCTTCCGTAACATGATCGACGTGGTGATTCCCAACAAGGATGTGGATCGCCTGGTTCTGCTCAGCGTGGCGCTGCTGTTCATCCCTGCGCTGACGGGCATGATCAACGTGGTGCAGCGCCGTCTGAATTCGACCGTTGGGGAAGGCGTGATCTATGATCTGCGTTCGAGTCTCTTCTCACGCCTGCAGAGCATGTCTTTGCGCTTCTTTACCAACACGAAGTCGGGTGAACTGATGAGCCGTCTCAACAATGACGTGGTCGGCGCGCAGAATGCCATCAGCAATACCATCGTCAACATCGTTACCAACCTGATCGAGGCGGTTGCCCTGTTCATCGTCATGTTCACGCTTGAGTGGCGTCTGACCCTGATCAGCATCGTCATTCTGCCGTTGTTTATCATCGCTGCGCAGCGGTTGGGGAACGTCCTGCGCGATATTGCACGTCAGGCGATGGAGTCCAACGCGCAGATGAACGCGCACATGAACGAGACGCTCAACATCGGCGGCGCGCTGCTGGTCAAATTGTTCGGACGCACGCGCGAGGAGGAAAATCGTTTTCGCGAACGCGCCGCGAATGTGCGCGATATCGGCATAAGGCGCGCAGTCATCGGTTCGTCGTTCTTCGTCATTTTCGGGTTGATCACTGCCGTGGGCACTGCGCTGGTCTATGGCCTTGGCGGTTGGTATGTGATCCTCGGTTCGTTCACGGTTGGCACCATCGTCGCATTTGGCTCATATCTCGGTAATCTTTACGGCACGCTGCAGGGTCTGGCGGGTGCGCCTGTCGAATTTTCAACCAGTATGGTTTCCTTCGAGCGCGTGTTCGAGATCATCGACCTGCCGCAGGATATTGTTGAAAAGGAAGATGCGGTTGAATTGCGCGATGTCAAAGGGGAACTCGAATTCGATAATGTCACATTCACATATCAAGTGGATCAGTCCAAACTTCTCAGGGAAGTCAAACGCTATGGACGGCATGAAGACGTTGGTGCGGTCCTGTCCTTAGCCGGAAAAGGCAACGGCAGGAAGCGGGCGGAACGTCCCGCCATAAGCGGGGATGAAGAGACCGCATCAGGCGTCGGGGAGGCTGATACGCCCTCCCAGGCCAGAGACATCGCCCTCGAACGAGTCTCCTTTACTGCCCTTCCTGGACAGTTAATCGCCCTCGTCGGTCCCTCCGGTGCGGGCAAGACGACAATGACCTATCTCATCCCACGTCTTTATGATCCCACCGAGGGTGTCATCCGCATTGATGGGCATGATTTGAAGGATGTAACGCTCGAATCGCTTTCACAGGCCATCGGCATGGTGACGCAAGAAACGTACCTGTTCCACGATACCATCCGTACCAACCTGACGTATGCGAAGATCGATGCAAAGCAGGCCGAGATCGAAGCCGCGGCGCAAGCTGCCAATATCCATCAGTTCATCGTTGACCTGCCCGACGGCTACGACACAATCGTCGGCGAACGCGGATACCGACTCAGCGGCGGCGAGAAACAGCGCATCGCGCTGGCGCGTGTGATCCTGAAAGACCCGCGCATTCTCGTGCTCGATGAAGCCACCAGTTCGCTCGACAGCGAATCGGAAGCATTGATCCAGGAAGCTCTCAAGCGTGTCATGGCAGGGCGCACTTCGATCGTCATCGCACATCGCTTGAGCACGATACTCGCCGCTGACCTGATACTGGTCATGGATCGTGGTCAGATCGTGGAACGAGGCACGCATGAGGAATTGATTGCAATGGGTGGGTTATATAGTCAATTGTATGAAACGCAGTTCAAACATGAGCGTGTTTAGCTCGTAGTAGCTCGTAGCCACGAATTGGCACGAGTATTTTGTATGGGCGGGCTATTGGCTCGCCCTTATTTATTTAAATCTGCCAAGAAGTTTGAATTTGCAGGAACACTTTATTGTCAGATTACGTCAAAGCATTGTGATATTGTTCACAGAAGGAGAATTTCAATGAGCCTTATTCACACACGTATATTGGTCATTGGTTCGGCTTCAATTGTCATTGCTTTGAGCGCCTGTCAAAGCCCGATACCAAATTCAACACCTGCCGAATCCCAACGATCAGAGAATTGGCAGACTTACACGAACCCTGAACATGGATTTTCCATCCAATATCCACCGGGGTGGCAATTCAAGGAGACTTCAGTACGCAAGGATGCAATTGAATATGATGAGATTTGGTTTACAGCCGATGATTTCCCGCTCGTAAACACAGATGCCCGGCCTGACCTGACTTTGATCATCACAGAAGAGAACCCGCTTCCACGCTGGGGAGAAGAGTTTTTCAATGAGTATCAATCGGATGTTATTCAAATCGGGGACGGCACAGCGGTGAAAATAAGCGGTGTCAACAAAGAATCTCTGAGCAGAGAAACAATAGTCATCTTGAAGTTGGATGCGGTTTATCTTCAACTGCTTCCAGGTCAGAGTGCTCAAGCTCTTGACACTTTCGAACAAATACTGAAAACATTCGACTCAGTAGTCTCGCCAATGGTCGATGTTCAGACTGTTGAAAAAACCATCTGTATCTCCCCCTACTTTGACCCGATAGCCATTTTGTCCGGTAATGACAGGATCCTTTTCAGGTCAGATAAAGGCATCATGGTATTCGATCTAAAAACGCTTGAGAAAGAGATCGTTATGGAGGCTCCCATGCAGGTAATCAAAGCGGTGCTTTCGCCCAATGGCGGGATACTGGCATGGGCTCTTGAAGATCACAGAATTGAAATTATTGAGTTGTACAGCAGTGAAATTCTGAATACGCTGACAGGGCACACAGGCATGGTCACAGCCATAAAATTTTCACAATCGGGTGACAGGCTTTATAGCGCTTCCCACGATAATTCTGTCAAGGTCTGGGAGGTTGACGGCAGCCTTGTTTCCGAATTCTACCCAGGGGGAGGGGAAGTGTTGGGCATCGGAGTTACGCCTGACGAGACGAAACTGGCCATTGTCACATTTGAAGGGCCGCAGAAAATATGGGATGTTAGGAAAAACAAACTTGCCCACGAGCTTGATTTACCCGGCGCATTTGATGGCGCCGACGCGGCATTTTCTCCCAATGGAGACATCTTTGGTATCGGTTTGGGAGGCGGGCCAGTATACTTATGGAATATCGAAAATGAAACACAACCTTGGTCCGGTGGAAATTACGCCTTGGCACTATCGCCTGATGGAAAATACATGGCTTATTCAGATTTGGATGCAGATGGAAATAGTGTGGTCGTTCTCCGTTACCTGGAAGGTCAACAACTTGTTGAGACATTGCCGGGACACACGGGGCTTATCTGGAAGCTTTTCTTTTCTGAGGATGGTTCCCTGTTGGTCTCCACGGGTAATGATATTCGTGTGTGGGAGATCAATAGTGGAAAACTGCTTTATGAATTTATTGTTACATGCCCCTGAGCCATCTCTGACATGTTTAGGCGGTCAGATCGAAGATTGCTTTTTTGACATCAACCACCCCAATACGATCGCAACCAGAAACAATGCCGGCACGTCTCCGTAGAGATGACCGATATGTTCGGGGTGGGTGATTGCCTGCACAGCCATGATCCCGCCGTGGACCACACTCGACCAAACCGTGAACCAGATCAAACTGCGATGTTTAAGCGGATCTTTGGAGGCAATAAAGAGGAAGATGCCGAGCGTGGCATAGAGTCCGATGATCATGGTCAGGTAGTGGGATTGCCCTGAAGAATGCCAGGCCCAGCCTGAGGGCCAGAGTATGGTCAGCGGATAAAAGGCGAATGTGCTGATCGCGCCAAACAGGATCAACGCGAATCTTAAATATTTCAGGCGGGTTGTATCGTTCATTTTTTTTCCTTTATAGAACTTATGGCTCAAAATTCCAAACATACGTTGGTTTATCTGCTGCATAGGGAAAACTTGGCGAAGTGAAGGACGTCCCTATTTGAGCGCTTTCGGGGATGAACACAAAGCGCATCTCGCTTAACTCTGCCGTGTCGGGGATATCGAAGCGCAGCCAGCCGTCCAATTCCTGGTCCGGGAAAATCGTGGAGCCCAGCGTGGTGTACTCCACATATCCCTGCCGGTGACCGTAGATCGGTTTAATCTCGATTGCCGCATACAAAA
>DATHRQ010000317.1:0-3458 GCA_035465095.1 Anaerolineales bacterium
GGACGTTTCGACTACCACTTCACCTTCGCTCAGGGTCAGCTCAGCGTGGAATACTCTATATACGCTTATTCACCACTAATGTAGCAATTTCATTTGCGTGATATAATGCCGCTCATGTCAACAAAATCAGAAAAAGAGATCGAGGAAACGGTCGTCGAGCAGGAGCATTTCGAAGAGCCGGTGGAACAAGAAGACGAATTCGTTACCTTCAAGAAAAGCCACTTCTATACGGTAATTTCGGTATTAACGTTCGCCCTTGGGATAGGCGTCGGGTATTTGTTATGGGGAACTGGCCTGGTATTCGACAAAGGCTCAGGGACGGCCCCGCAGGCTGACGTTCCGGTGGTTGAAGCGCCTGTTGAGGCACAGCCGGAATTCGTCCGTTACGACGTCCCGTCGGAAGGGCATTATGCGATCGGGCCTGAAGATGCACCAATCGTCATCGTCGAGTTCAGCGATTACCAATGTCCCTATTGCCGCCGCTGGCACGAACAGGTTTACCAGCCGCTGCTGAACGAATACCCGGGCCAGATACGGCTGGTTTATCGACACCTGCCGCTTACGTCCATTCACCCGGATGCCTTCCCCGCCGCCGAAGCAGCCATGTGCGCCGGTGAACAGAACGCCTACTGGCCTTTTCATGAAAAACTATTCAGCAGCGAATCGCTGGGCAGCAGTATATACATGCAATATGCCCGGGATCTGGATCTGGACATGACCGCTTTTGAAGCCTGCCTCACCGATCGCAAATATCAGGAAGCGGTTCAAGCAGACCTTGATTTCGCCGTCAACCTGGGCGTACGCTCGACCCCGACTTTCTTCATCAACGGTCTCGCCATCGTCGGCGCCCAGCCGTTGGATGTTTTCAAACAAGTGATCGATCAGGAACTGGCGGGAGAGATCCCGTAGCCAAATTTAAGAGCGACCAAAATTGGTCGCTCTCATTTTGTGGAGAGACGAATGAAAAAATTTGTTGCTGTGGCTGGGAATATCGGCGTGGGAAAATCCACGCTCGTGGAAATGCTGTGTGTCCGTTTGGGATGGGAGCCGTTCTACGAGCCTGTCACTGAAAACCCTTATCTCGAAGATTTTTATAAGGATATGAGCGCGTGGTCATTTCATTCGCAGGTGTTCTTTCTCACGCATCGTCTGCGCTCACACCACAAACTCGGTCAGCATCCCACCTCGGTGGTGCAGGACCGCAGTGTTTATGAGGATGCGGAGATATTTGCCTATAACCTTTTCCTTCAGGGACATATCACCCAGCGGGATTACCAATCCTACCGCGACCTCTACGAGACGACGTCCCGCCTCCTTCCGCCCCCGGACCTGGTCGTTTATCTACGGGCCTCTGTCCCCACCCTGCTGACCCGCATCGAACGCCGCGGACGCGATTACGAACGCACCATCACGCCCGAATACCTGACCGGTTTAAACGACCTCTACGAACAATGGATCGATAACTTCACGCTTTGCCCCGTTCTTTCCGTGCCTGCCGACGAATTGGATTACGTATCGCATTCCGGTCACCTGCGCCTGATCGTGGACAAGGTGCAGGATAAATTGACAGGCAAGGAGGAAGTGGTCTTCGAAGCGGAGGAGGTCGCCCGCGCTGCCGCGGATGATTGATTGTTTTATGAAAAGCTAAGTGACTGTCAATTTTGAATTGACAGTCACTTTTTTAATTAATCCGCGTACACTTCCCACTTGCCGTCCACATTCGGCAGGGACATTTCGTCATACCAGCCGAATTTATCCCAATAATCGCGGTTCCAGATCCCATTTCCAAAACCGGGGCACTCTGCAAGCGTAAATTCTTCCGGCAGCGTATCGGCAATGGGACATAAAGGCTTGTCTTCGTCACCCCGTGTCGGAGGTCCGAGGATACTTCCGCTCAGGGCGTTCCTTAAGCCGGGTGTCGGGTAGCAGTTCGTGTTCCAATCGTCCGCGCCGCCGTTATCGGGCAGGCGGCAGAAGGATTGATCAGGAAAATTCACCACAAAATAATTGTAGGCATCCGCCAACTGTCCGTTCGGCTTGAGCAGGCGGACCCCGTCTCCGCCGTCGCTGAGCAGCAGACCGGTTTGACTTCCGTAGAAAACGATGCGCTCACCAGGTTTCAGAATAACCGATGGAAGCGTAAACGGGGGTGATCCAATGTTGACCTCATCGTCGAGTCTGTAGCCTGCCAGGTTGACATCCACCACGCCATGGTTGAGCAGTTCGATATATTCGTCGTCGGTATTGATGAGGCCGTCGTTGTTCCAGTCATGCCCGGGGCGGGGTACAAATTCGTTGATGGCAACCAGGGGCGGCGGTGGAGGCAGGACGAAGCGGGGCGTAGGCGTCGGCGTACGGATGGTTCTGGAGACTTGATGAGACTCTGTGTCGCTGCTGGCGAGATACGTCTGGCTTCCCAAATAGGTGGCCGTAAGAGTCTTAACCCCGGTCGAACTGAAAAAAACAGAACAACTCCCGGTTCCGGAGGAGTTAAGAGTGACCGTACAGTTACTGTTTGCTCCGGTGATTTTCACCTGACCGGAAGGGGGCGTGGAACCGCCAGTGACCTTGACGCTGACGATCACACTGGAGTTGATCAGGGATGGATCGGGATTGTCTGCTGTAATCGTCGTCGTCGTAAGTACAGGAATAGTTAAAAGCGTTCCACAGCGGCTTAACTGGGACGAGTAATTCTTGGGATCTGAAGTGATTATCGAAAAGTCATTGGCATTATCATTGGTATCCTGGCAACTGTCGGAAGCTCCGCCAAGTTTACGCTCGTAGCTTTGGTTGGAATTTGAGGGTAAGGGCGATAAAGGCGTACCTTCCTTGTAAGCTGAGCCTGGACCCATGCCAACCTGATCGATTACTGTATTATCGGGTCTGACCAAGGCAATGCCGCCCGCATTTGTAATCCCCTGGCCATAGGTCTGGTCTGCAGGCACAACACCGCTGTACCCACTCGTACCGCTTCTGGCCAGTAGATAATATTGACCAGAACGCAGGATCGTTGCGGCCGGGATGGTTGCCCGCGTGCTTGTATTCCCTGAGTCATTCGAAACATTGATCTTCCAGCCGCTTATGTCCACGATTGCAGTGGTTGGGTTATACAGTTCGATGTATTCATCATCTGCTCCACTCGGGCCTCTTGTACGGAATTCGCTGATAACCACACCTGTAAGTGAAATCGGAGGAGTATTTGTAATCGTTGCCGTACCTGTTGCTGTATTGGTAGCCGTATTTGATAAAGCAATCGAGGTATTTGTGGCGTTTACGGCTGACGCAGTCCCTGCGACTGAAGTTACCGTTAATGGATCAATACAAAGTACCGGAGCGCTAGAAGAATTACGCGGCGCGGGAGTGCCTGTTGTAAAATCTGCGTTGTTGTTGTCTGTATCGGTACATCCGTTATTACCTCGAAAGTCAGCTATAGTAGCACTCTGAGCAGGTGCATTATC
>DATHRQ010000318.1:0-6394 GCA_035465095.1 Anaerolineales bacterium
GCGATTGCCGCGGGTGCCGATATTTCCACAATTGTGACACGCATCTATCCGGACATTACCAACGTCAACGAACTGCTTGAAAACCCCCACAGCGGACTGCCGCTGCTGGAGGCGCAGCTCAGGCGCCATCTGATTGAGCAGTGCCTTGCGGCATTTTTGGGAAACCCGTTCCACATCGGAATACCGCTGGCTTTTCTGTTGTTGACCAACTATGAAATAGAAGACCTGACGATCCTGTTGGAAGCCAGGTCTACCAATTTGCCTGACGAGAAGTTCCGTCCGTATCTGTTGCGGGCGACTGAAGCGTAGGAGAATGCCTTTCGCACTTCAACGGGTGCAAATCTCAAAGGCATTCAAGATATAGGAGATTAAATGTTCTTTCCGAAAGAGATGACGGAGATCGAACTCGTAGTTCCTTCCAAAGATCTCCTTGCGGTGACTAAAATCCTGAGTCGTCGTGGGATATTTCATCAAACGGACAGTAATTACCCCGGTGTGGATTCGGGCTCGGCCAGCACCTGGCAGGATAATGCTGCGGCGTACGCTGCGCTGGAAAGACGCATCCAGTCCATTTTGCAAACGTTGAACGTTGATGAAGGTCAGCCCACGTCGGCAGACATCGAATCGACGGTCGAGATGGACGCGGTCACTGCCGAAGTTGATGAGATCGAGAACGAAGTTAAAAGTGTCGGCGATGAACTCGCCGAACGGAAAAAACAATTGGAAGTGCTCGAAAACGACCTCAACCAGCTTGAACCGATCGCAGATGTCGAGACCGATCTGGATTCATTGCGCGGCTCCGGATATTTATTTTCGACCCTTGGATTGATCCCGACTGCGAATGTGGATCGGTTGAAGACGAGTCTCTCACGTGTCCCGCATGTGTTCCTGACACTGAAATCGGATTCTCAGCGATCGGTCGTCTGGTTGTCTGGTTCGCGCAATAATGCCGATGTACTGGACCGCGCCGCCAAAAGTGCATATTTGAACCCGCTGACATTGCCTGATGAGTATACAGGGACTCCGGCTGAGATCATCAAGTCGATCACCGCATCAAAGGAGGAGGCCGAGCAAAGAATTGCCGAATTGAATGACGAATTGGCGAAGCTGGCTGAAAGCCGTAAAGAGTCGCTGCGGGAATTGTACTGGGAAGTGCATGCAAGCCGTGTTGTCGCCGATTCGATCGTACGTTTCGGTCAGTTGAAGCACACGTATGTGATCGTGGGTTGGGTGCCAACAAGAGATTTGGAAACCCTGGAGGAAAGACTAAGGGCTGCCTCAAAGGAGATTTTGATCCAGACCCTGCCTACCACGCGCGCGGGCCATAACCCACACGTGCCCATCGCTCTGTCAACGAACAAATGGCTTCGCCCGATCCAAAATCTGGTCACGACCTATGGGCGACCTCACTATGGTGAACTCGACCCCACGCTGTTGATGGCGCTTAGTTTCCCCATCTTGTATGGGGCCATGTTCGGCGATGTGGGTCAGGGTCTTGTTCTGATGCTGGTCGGTTATCTTGCGCATAACAGGATTTTCATGAAGGGCCTGCAAAGCCTGGGTCTGCTGCTTGTTTACTGCGGCGCTTCCGCGGCCATATTTGGTTTTTTATATGGAAGTATCTTCGGGTTTGAAGGTCACCTGGTGGAGGAATATCTGCATTTTCACTTCGAGCCGCTCTGGTTCAGCCCCCTTCACAACATACTGGGTATTCTCAGCATTGCGATCGATGCGGGAATCCTGTTGTTATTGTTCGGGTTTCTGTTGGGGTTGTTCAATCAGGCCCGCTCACGTGACTGGGCGCACTTCTTCTTTGGGCATACCGGTCTGGTCGCGTTGATCTTTTACATTTCGTTCCTGGCTCTGCTGGGCGGCTTCCTTGCCGACACGGCCATTGCCCCCAGGGTTGCCGTTGCCATCAGTAAACTGCCGCTCCCGTTCACGTTACTGGCAATTATTTTCGGACTTGGGATCATGTTCTCCGGTTTCTTAAGAAATCTGGTCGAAGGGCATCGTCCTTTGATCGAAGGAGGCGGCATCGGCGGCTTTATTATGTTCCTGGTGCAGTCCTTCATGGACATTTTCGAGACAGTCATCAGCATGTTGAGTAACACGCTTTCTTTTGTACGCGTGGGCGCGTTCGCCGTGGCGCACGGCGGTCTCAGTCTGGCGATCTTCTCTCTGGCGGGAGAAGAACCCACGATCGGTTTTTGGATCGTGATCATACTCGGTAACATCTTTATCATCGGGTTTGAAGGGTTGATCGTGTATATTCAAACCATGCGTTTGCACTACTATGAGATTCTGGGCAAATTCTTTACCGGCGGCGGCATGCGCTTCGAGCCGCTTACCTTAACCTCCGCGAACGAGGAGGGATAGTACGGAAAAAATATCGGCAAAGTATTTTTAGAATTGGGAACCATCTCAGATCGATAAATCTTGAAATATAAGGAGATAAGTTATGTTTGTAGTTTTTGCAGTTCTCGTTGGAATGATCCCGGTAATCCCTGCGGTGATCTATGTGCTTCAGAATGGAAAACTTGAGCCCGCGAAGGCGGTTTCCCGTTTGGTAACCGGCTTCAATGCGTTCAATTTCATCGTTGGAATGATGGCGGCGGGGTTGGTTGCTGTTTGGCTGGCTTCCCCGAGCGCTGTGCTGGCTTCAGGGCTGGCACAGGAAGGCGGCGGGGCTGACCAGTATGCAACCCTGGCGGCTGCGCTTTCCACGGGTCTGGCCTGTATTGGTGCAGGTATTGCAGTGGGCGGTTCTGGTGCTGCCGCGGTCGGCGCCACGGCCGAGAAACCTGAATCCTTTGGTCGTTCCCTGATCTTCGTCGGTCTTTCTGAAGGTATCGCCATTTACGGTCTGATCATTTCCTTCCTCGTTCTTCCGTAGGGAATGAAATGAAAGTGTTGGTGATCGGTCACCCCGAGGCAGTGTTGGGATTCTCCCTGGCCGGCGTTCATGGTCAGGCGGCGTCCAGTGAAGAGGAAGTAAATAAGGCTCTTGACGATGCGTTTGCGTCGAAGGAGACCGGTATTATTCTGGTTACGCAGGATGTCGCTTCGCTGATCCAGCCGCGAATGGACCACCTCAAGTTGCACAGCACCGTTCCTCTTGTGGTGGAGATTCCGTCGCCGGCGGGTGTACCTGAAGACCAACCGTCCCTGGGCGATCTTGTGCTTCGGGCAATCGGCATAAAGTTGTAGTGAGAATGGATAGGTAGCAGATTATGAAACCTGAAGAAGAAAACATCGAACGACTTGCAAAGGCGATCCTTCAGGAGGCGCGCGAAGAAGCAGAGCAGGTCAGGGCAGATGCACAGGCGAAGGCTGATGAAATTCGCAAGCGGGCCCAGGCTGAGGCTGAGGCTGAGCGCCAAGTCATTCTGGATCGCGCTCATGAGGATGTGGAACGTCTGCGCGGTCAGGCTGTCGCTTCGGCGCAGTTACAGGCTCGCACCCTGCAGTTGGAGCATCGCGAAGAGTTGTTGAACAAGGTATTCGATGCCGCACGCAAAAAATTGACAGACATCAGAAAGCGCTCGGATTTCGATAAAGTTGCAGTTCAACTGCTTCGCGAGGCGCTGACCCAATTAACCGTGGATTCGGCTGAAATACGTGCTGATGAGGCGACGCAGAAAGTTTTACAGAGTCAGCTTGAAGATATCTCAAAGGAATTCAATGTGGAACTCAATATGGGGAGCGTTCTCGAGGAGGGTACGGGTGTTGTTGTAAATGCGGCGAACGGCAAAATTCACTACGACAACACATTGGAAACCCGCCTGAATCGCAAGCAAAGCGAACTTCGATCTTCTGTATTTCAAGTGTTGAATGGAGAGCGGTTATGAGTGAGAAAGTCGGGACAATCACCTGGATCAACGGGCCCGTTGTTCGTGCTCGCGGATCGCGGGATGTAGGTATGCTTGAGCTTGTTGAGGTGGGCGACGAGCGTCTTGTAGGTGAAGTTATTGGTTTGGATGGGGATGTCATCACTGTACAAGTGTATGAGGAAACATCGGGTATGAGACCAGGCGCTCCGGTATATGGCACGGGCTTACCTTTATCGGTTGAACTGGGACCCGGATTGATCAAGAGTATTTTCGATGGCGTGCAGCGCCCGTTACCGTTGATCGAAATGGAAACGGGTTCATTTATTGGACGCGGAGTCAGTTTGGATCCTTTATACAGAAAGGATCGCTGGCGATATACGCCAACGGCAAAGGTTGGTGATGAAGTATCGGGTGGAACGATCCTTGGTGTCGCAATGGAAACGGATACGTTTGAGCATCGTGTCATGGTGCCGCCGGATATTTCGGGTACTGTGACATTGGTCGCTGCGGCGGGGGAATATACCATTGAGGATACGATTGCCCGCGTTAAGCTCCCGAACGGAGAAGAGAAAGATCTCACCATGATGCAGCGCTGGCCTGTTCGTCAGCCGCGTCCGTTTGTGAGGAGGCTTGGGCAGACCATGCCGCTTGTTACGGGTCAGAGAATTCTCGATACGTTCTTCCCGGTTGCAAAGGGCGGCGCTGGCGGTATTCCTGGCCCATTCGGTTCCGGGAAGACCGTCACCCAGCACAGCATCGCCAAATGGGCGGATGCGGAGGTCATCGTCTATATTGGATGCGGTGAGCGCGGCAACGAAATGACGGAAGTGTTGCAGGAATTCCCGCATCTCGTCGACCCGAGAACTGGTCGTCCCTTGATGGAACGCACCGTGCTGATAGCGAATACGTCCAACATGCCTGTAGCGGCGCGTGAGGCCAGCATTTATACGGGCATCACGATTGCGGAATATTATCGTGACATGGGTTACCATGTCGCGTTGATGGCAGATTCAACCTCCCGTTGGGCTGAGGCGCTGCGTGAAGTTTCGGGTCGTCTGGAGGAAATGCCGGCAGAGGAAGGCTATCCTGCATATCTGGCAGGACGCCTGGCTGAGTTCTATGAGCGTGCTGGTTACGTGGAAACATTGAATGGCCATAAAGGTTCGGTCAGTATCGTTGGGGCCGTGTCTCCTCCGGGGGGTGACTTCTCTGAACCGGTCACACAGCACACCAAGCGGTTTATCCGCTGTTTCTGGGCGCTCGATAAATCATTGGCCTCTGCCCGTCACTTCCCGGCCATCAACTGGCTGGATAGTTACAGCGAGTATATTGATGACGTGGCGGATTGGTGGCGCGAACGGGTTGGCAAGGACTGGCTTGCCATGCGCAATAAAGCCATGGAAATCTTGAGCGAAGAGAATCGTCTGTCACAGATCGTGAAACTTGTCGGTCCTGATGCTCTGCCCGATGGCGAACGAATGATATTGGAAACTGCCCGCCTGCTGCGGGAAGGCATTCTTCAGCAAAACGCCATGGATCCGGTGGACGCCTATTCATCACTTGATAAACAGATACGCATGCTGGAACTGGTTCTGCATTTCCATGAGCGCGGATTGAATATCATCAAACGCGGCGCCCCGATCTCGATCATCCACGACCTTCCCGTGGTGGATGTATTGATCCGTATGAAAACGGCGGTGCCCAACGAAGAACTGGAGAAGCTGGACGATATCCAAAAACAAATTGACGCCGAGATGCGTCAATTAGATGTGGAGTACCAATGAGCGATGTAAAAGTACTTGGCGGGCAGGAGGTCCTCGGTGTCGGTCGTGTTGAAGGACCGATCCTGGTCGTCGAAGGTGCAGCCAATGTCAGTTACGATGAAGTTGTTGAGATCAAGGATTCCAAGGGCCACATCCGGCGCGGCCGGGTTCTCGAAGTGGGTGAGGATATGGCTGTTATTCAGATCTTTTCAGGGTCCACCGGCCTATCGATTGATGGAACCAGTGTGCGATTCCTTGGCACTACCCTGCACATCCCTGTGGCGGAGGAAATGCTCGGGCGTGTATTCGATGGCTTGGGGGTTCCGATCGACGGTGGCCCCGCTCCGCTGACAGACAAGTATGCTGATGTCAATGGCGCACCCATCAATCCGACGGCGCGGGTCTATCCGCGCGACTACATTCAAACAGGCATCTCGGCAATTGACGGGATGAACACGCTCCTTCGCGGCCAGAAACTACCGCTGTTTTCCGGGGCCGGTCTGCCGCACGATCAATTGGCGGCCCAGATCGTCCGTCAGGCCACGCTCGGCAAGGTGGCCGGTGCGACGGAAACCGATACGGAAGAGTTTGCGATCGTGTTTGCGGCGATGGGCGTCAAGAACGACGTGGCGGATTACTTCCGCCGTTCGTTCACTGAAAGCGGCGCGCTGACTCGCGTTGCCATGTTCCTTAACCTGGCTGACGATCCTGCGGTGGAGCGCCTTGTCACGCCGCGTGCCGCATTGACGCTGGCTGAGTTCTTGGCGTATGAACGCGGCATGCATGTGTTGGTCGTTC
>DATHRQ010000319.1:0-1512 GCA_035465095.1 Anaerolineales bacterium
CCACTGTAGGATGAAATCGGCTTGTGCGCGCGTTTCGGGTGAATGGACGTGGATCTGACTCTTCGGCACGGTCTTCCACCACGCCGCAAGCTGCTGCAGCGCCTCTTCGCCTGTTTTGCCGTGACGTACGAGGTAACAACCGACCGTTGTTCCCGTTCGCCCGATACCGCCCCAACAGTGCAGGTATACCTTGCGACCTGCCAGCAGAGACTCGTCGAGCGTATTAAGGATCTTCATCATCTTTTCCGGTGTTGGCAGGCCGAAATCACCGATGGGGTAACTATGATGCTGCACATCAATATCGTAGTATTTTGCCTGTTCGAGCAGTGTTCGGATGTAGGGGATGGTCTCATTGGGCCGGGTGAGGTCGATGAATGTGTTGAATCCGGCCTCCAACAAGGCGTCGACGCGTTTGCGCGTTGATTCGGGTTGGTAGTCGCCCGGATATTCACCAGCCAGAAATTTGCCGGGCTTCACCCAATATGATTCAAGAATGGGACGATTAACTTCGTTCATGATTATTGTGGGCAGTATATCATTTCTCTTGTTGTATACTTGCTTTATCTCCCACACCCCTGCGCCCCTCTCCCTCAGGGAGAGGGGATGGGGTGAGGGTTAGAGAGGTAATTATGGCTAACATCCAGGATCAATACAAAAAATGGAAAGAGACCACGCTCAAACGATCATTGGACCGGTTCAAGGAGCGGAAGGAACGCTTTGAATACTCCTCTGGATTGGAAGTGCCGAGGGTGGCGATGCCAAACGGTGGTCGAGTAGGCGGTGATCTTCCGCCGTATCGAGACCACGATGAAGAATATCTCGAAAAATTAGGCTTCCCAGGCGAATATCCATTCACGCGCGGAGTACAGCCGACGATGTATCGGTCGCGCTTCTGGACGATGCGGCAGTATGCAGGGTTTTCGACGGCGGAGGATTCGAATAAGCGGTATCGCTATTTATTAGGACAAGGTCAAACGGGGCTGAGTGTCGCTTTTGACCTCCCAACTCAAATTGGGTACGATGCGGACGATCCGATCGCGGCGGGGGAGGTGGGCAAGGTGGGCGTCTCGATCTCGTCGATCAAGGATATGGAGCAGTTGTTCGACCATATTCCCCTGGAGAAGGTTTCGACTTCGATGACGATCAATGCGCCCGCGGGTGTACTGCTTGCGATGTATATCGCGGTGGCGAAGCGCCAGGGCGCGGACATCAGCAAGATCCGCGGCACGATCCAGAACGATATTCTCAAGGAGTATGTGGCGCGCGGCACGTATATCTTCCCGCCTGAACCGTCGATGCGGCTCATCACGGATATTTTTCAGTATTGCGCGAAGGACGTGCCGAACTGGAACACGATCTCGATCTCGGGCTATCACATCCGTGAAGCGGGCTCAACCGCCGTGCAGGAAGTGGCGTTCACGCTCGCGAATGGCATGGCGTATGTGGAAGCCGCATTGAAGGCGGGACTGAACGTGGACGAGTTCGCGGGTCAGCTTTCGTTCTTCTTCAATG
>DATHRQ010000320.1:0-13604 GCA_035465095.1 Anaerolineales bacterium
AGCACATCCATCGATGTACTGACGAGCACCTCGGCTCCTGCATGGACACTTCGCCCCGGCTCAGCGCGAGCCTTGAGCCTGTCTCGCAACTCTTCGAGCTTATCCTGTCTGCGGCCAATCAAAAATAACCGCTCGACGTCATCGGCCAAAAAGTCGGCACATACCTGCCCGATCGTGCCTGTTGCACCGACAACCGCCGCACTTGACTTTTGAAGCGGAATGTCCATGATGCGGGCTGCTTCCCGAATGGAGTCCACAGCAACAAGCACGGTATACGAATCGCCTGTGGTAACAGGGACATCCAGCGCTTTGGCGATGGTGACACCTGCATCGCCAACTACGGATGTGAAAGCACCCAATCCCAACATGCGTGCGCCCAATTTTTCGGCCAGTCGTCCAGTCTGAACAATCTTACGATAAACTGACTTCTCTGGCAACTCCATCATGCGTCTGGGCGTATAGGGGCAGGCTATGAACCAGCCTTTGATCTCTTTACCTGTCGCCTGCGAGCGTATCCCTTCGATCTCAGAGATAAACACCGGAGGAAAGAACGTCGAAAAGAAGTCGATCTGTTTCTCGTTCAGGATGCGCCCTAAGAACGGAAATTTCCGGCTGACATCCCGTTTTGGATCGATGGGATGGATAATGAACGCGAAAGTATCCACGTACTACCATGATTCCAAATGTTCTGAATTTTCATCCTTCGGCGCATATAATCTTTTATGCAAAACAGAAAACTTGAACTTGTGGTGGTCACTATCTTCATAACGGACATTTTTATCGATCACCCGCCGGTCATTCGATGCCACCAGCACCACATCCGACTCGATGGTGCGGGCCGGGTACACGATCATCCCTGAACCGATGCGACAATTGTGACCGACTGCGCTCCCGATCACCGGGCGGTTCGATAAACTCAAATTTCCGCTTCCATCCAATGCGCGGATCGGCGCAGGGACAAGGTTGTAATCTGTGAACGTCGAACCTGCGCCAATGAATGTGTTACGCCCGACAACACACATCTGCAGGCAGGTATTTTGTGCGATCATGCTGTTTTCCATGACAGTTGTCATGAACAGGGATGCACGAAACGGAAGAAATGCGCCGTCGCCGACGACGGACAACATCAATTGAACGTCTTGAGATATATTTACATTATTTCCAATAATACAATTCTCTATAACGGCGCCGGCGTTGATCGTCACATTGTCCCCGATCGTGGTCGGACCGTGTATGATCGCATGCGGGTCGATAATGCAGTTTTTCCCAATCGTAACAAGGCTGGAGCTCTCCAATATCTGTCGGCCTTCATATAATGCCTTCCCCAAAATCCGCAGTTTGAAAATAAGGTCTTCATTCAGCCGTTTTTCAAAACGCGCACCGCGCGAGAATAACCCATAAACAACATCTGCGATAAAAATATGGACCCAGGAGTCGATTGCCATCAACGAACGTAACGGAACCTGGAAAGTCAGATCTCCGCTTTGATCGGCCATATATGTCGGCACATGATAGTAGCCGAGTTCACGCGGTTCGAGGTCGATCACCAAAGGCTCCACGTCTGCAACGGGACCCATGGGGTAATACCACAAATCCGCCAGATGCAGGTCGCCCGCTGCCGTGTAGGATGTGGACAAGGGCAGCGCATGTTCCTTAAAAGCAGGGTCTTCGGAAGAAAATGCTGCACGCATGGCGCGATTCTTCTTGCGCGCTATGGCAATGAATCGATCAATATAATCCTGATCAAAATACAGATTATTACGATAGACGATCATTTCCACGCGTTCATTTGGCAGGTGTTCTTTCGGCCCCAGTTCTTTTTCACGGGTGGTATACGGTGCCAGGACAGTTCTTTGTTGAAGCCAGAGAGGATTGTTTTGAACACGCAGGTCACGGGCAGGCTCATTAAAAGGGGAAATCAATCGTCGGTCCGGTATAATGATCTTATACATATTGAACGTAATTATTCCACAAAAATGGGAATTCAGGGACAGCGATCCCTTGGCATGAATATCTACAAAACTGTTTGGATACGATTTTAATAAACCGGCGACTGGTCAATTACGATCGTACAGGTTTCATCCCCTACTGCAACACAGGTCAGTTCTTCCACATTGAAGACCTTGCCACCACTTAACCAATATAGCGCCTCCTGTAACAACCCCACTGCCAGGTGACAAACCGGCTGCTGTCCGCTTCGCTCCCAACATAACGGGCAGCGGTCTATATACCAGAACAGCTTGCCGTTCTCCTCTTCCAGACGCACTTTTTGATCGGTAAAAGTATTGAACAGTTCTGCAAAGGCTGCTGCTCCCGCGCGCACCTTGGCGGGCAATGGCAAAAGCCGAAATGCCATTTCGGTCAACCCCATTTGAGTTCCATACTGACGGACGCCATTATTGAAACATGCACGTCCGATACGCATGGCAAGGCCGCGTCCTCCGTGCGGACCGTAAACCTGTTCCAACATGTCCATCAATTTACTCAATGTTGGGAAGGAGAATTCTTTTTCCCTATTATCTGGTGGATAATTTTCGATCAGCGATGTGAGCGAAGCAAGTTTAAGAATCGCATGTACACCATTCCTGCCCATCACTTCTTCCATGGACTGGAGAATGATTCTCCCCATTTGATTTGGGTAGAAATATGTTTCTGAAACGGTCATGGATTCAGTCTAACAGACGATGTTTGATCCAGCGAGGAACTTTGAGATTCGGACAGCGGCTGAGACGGACTTTCCTGATCGAGGAAAGTCTTAAGTTTTTCTGAAAATACCTGAGGCTCTTCCAGCATGGGGAAATGTCCCGCCAATGGGAACCTTTCGATGTGAGTTTGCGAGATTCCTTCCTGCATGGGCTGCCACTGCTTCGGGTGGACGATAATGTCCCGGTCGCCGTAAATACCCATTGCAGGAATCTTGATTTGATCAAGATTGGGACGAAGGTCGGTTCTTCGGAGGGAGGCAATCGAACGCAGGAATGATTCGAGCGTCGTCCGTGACAGGTCACGATCCATCATGTCCGCAAAGCGCTCGTCCCGACAAATAAATGGAGACGCAACCCGTACGCCAAAGCGAAAGATATTCATCATGTTGAAAAGCATGAATGCGATGGGACGCATCCCCGCCAGCTTGAGAGGGAACGCCAGCGAGGAGCCGACAATCGGCGACCCGACGACGACGACCTTGCTGACACGTTCCGGATAACGGATGGCAACAGAGAGACTGACGGTTCCGCCCATGCTGTGTCCGACAAGCGGCGCATGCACGATTCCCAACTGTTCCATAAATTGATCGACAAGGCTGACAAAATCCTGGACGGCGTACGTTTCCCGCTTCTTGCCTGATTCTCCAAATCCCCAAAAATCGAGGGCATAGGTTCGATAATACCTGCCCAAATAACTCATCGTTTCCTGCCACAGGCCCCAGGAACCGAGCCAGCCGTGCAACAGGATTACAGGTTTTCCGCGTCCATATACCTCGTAATGAACGATCCCTTGATCAGTAGTGATTGACGACACGAGACCTATATAATCGGGCTTATTCTCCCGACTCCATTTCAGCGAGTATGTTATATAACAATTCGAGAAGGACGGATTTCACAGTGTCCTTATCGGTCGCAACACAAGGCAGGAATTTAACTTTTTCGTCGAGGCGGAGCGCGTGCTGCATATCTTCCATATCCCAGGCATCCTCCATATCCTGCTTATTGGCTGCAACAACATAAGGCGTCGGCGCATATGCCCGGAAGGTTTCCAGGATCGAGCGTGCTTCGCGGAATGTCTCGGGGCGGGTGCTGTCAACCATAACGATAAAACCCAGCATGCCCTCTGAAAGGATCTCCCACATAAAATCGAAGCGTTTCTGACCGGGTGTACCGAATAAATAGAGGACAAGATCTTCATCCACCGTAATGCGACCGAAGTCCATTGCAACGGTGGTGGCTTCCTTAATGGATTGCTCGGCCTTATTGGAGATCCTGCGCTCGGTTGAAACAACATCGATCTCACTGACCGATTGGATGAACTCGGTCTTCCCGGCACTGAACGGTCCTGTGACAACCATCTTCACTGTTTGCATAATCTCTATTCCTTCCGCCTGAATAATTACAGCGTTTTAATACGCCCGATCAACTTATTGACCAATGATTTCTGCTCTTCCTTATCCTGTGTCGGGAACATCTTGGGGCTTTGCGGGATGACCAAACCCTCGGGACGAACGATCTCGACCAGACCCGCCTGCAATAATCCATATACGATCCTGCGCACTTCGAGGTCGTTCATCTTATTCGTCTGCCCGATCTGCTTCATCGTGTTCTTGGGATTGATGTAGGAAACCACGCGCCACTCTTCCACGCTCAGGTTTACATTCTTAAGCGGACGGTCTGTAAATTTCAACGCCATATCAAGGCTGGGAATTTCATCGGAGAGCTGCTCCCATTCGCGCAGTTGGCGGGAACCTTCGATAATGATATTTTCAAGATCGAGCCGAACGTTGATACGGTCGGTCGGCGCCAACATCTCAGCTTCAAAACGGAACGAACCCTCCACCCAGGTGAACAAGCGACGTACTGCATCTGTAAAATAATTTTGGAGATTTGCAAGGATATCCTCCTGCGAGAGGTACCCGGCGTTGATCAACAACAAGCCCAGTTCCTTGTCGGATATCTTGCCTGCGCGTTCAACGATCGCGCGATATTGATTCACGGTTAATTGGTTCGCCTTATGCAGTACGGTCGCGAGGGAGCCATCCTCCTGCCCCACGCGCGCATAGGCCAGTTTCCCTTCACGGAAGGAGATATAAGCCTGTTCACTGGGTCCATCAACAACCAGCGTACCGGTCTTACGGGCAAGATTCACCAGGTTAAGTAATTGTGTAATTGTAAAATCACGCAAATTTCCGCGAAGCGCCATAAAATCCTCAATAAGCCCCACTGTTGTGGGGACGATAAAAAAGATTATACTTGCAAGGTATACAAGCGTCAAACAAGGATACCTGCATTGAAAAGTGGATGGAAGGTTACTGTTGTAATGAAAAAAATGCTTTTTTTTGTAAAAAACTGCATCTTAACAAGGATTCCCATCCTGCTGGCGCTCATTCTTAACTCAAACCTGTTCATAGTTCAACCTGCCTTTGCCTCCTCCCAAATCGAGGTCACAGACGATCAGGCGATCATTTCGTTTCCCATCTCTGTTATATTTCAGGCAACAATAAATTCTAGCGCAAAGATCACCTCAGTGATCCTCGAATACGGAACCGACCAGATCACCTGCGGAGAAGTGATCGCCAAAGCCTTCCCACAATTCACTCCGGACACCTCTGTAAACGTGCAATGGACCTGGGAAATGCGCCAGAGCGGATCGCTCCCGCCCGGAGCAACCATTTGGTGGCGCTGGCGGTACACAGATGAAACCGGCAAAGAAACCCTGTCTGACCAGCAAACCATCACATGGCTTGATTCAGACCATGACTGGAAAACGATATCAGCCGAAAATATCAACCTGCACTGGTATTGGGGAGATCAGGCATTTGTACAAGACCTGCTCAACGCCGCCAAAAACGGACTGGACTTCAACCAAACCAGATCGGGGCTTACGGCGCAGTCACCGATTGACCTGTATATCTACGCCAATACCAGCGACTTAAGAGACGCCGTCCTCTACGAACCGTCATGGACGGGCGGGCAGGCATTCGCAGCGCACGACATTGTCATAATCGGCATATCACAATCGGACCTGGATTGGGGGCGCGATGCCATCGTCCATGAACTTACGCACGTCCTCGTTGGGCATTTTACGTTTTCCTGTCTGGGCGGCGTACCCACTTGGCTGAACGAAGGTCTGGCCGTCTACAGCGAAGGCGAGCTTGACCCCTCCTCTCAAAGACAGTTGGATAATGCCACCCGCGAGGACACCCTGCTTACCGTGCGCTCCCTGAGCGCCGGCTTCTCCGAAGTGCCCAGCAAAGCCAGTCTCTCCTACAGCCAGTCGTACAGCATTGTCAACTTCCTGATTGAAAGTTACGGGCAGGAGAAAATGACCCAATTGCTTACATTCCTGCGCGATGGCGCGACCATTGACGACGCCCTGATGGACACCTACGGCTTCGACGTTGAAGGGCTGGATGACGCTTGGAGAGAATCGATCCAGGCCCCGCCGCGATCTGATTCTGCCCAACCGACCGCACAGCCAACCCCAACATACGTCCCCACGATCGTTCCCATCTCCGGTGCTCCGTTGGCGAACCAGATCGCTACGCCGACGCCGCTCCCAACCTCGTCCATTGGCGAACCGACAGATGAAACTCCACCTCCAGTCAGAGGCAGACCTCCGCTTTCATTGACTCTTATCCTGCTGGCGCTCTGCTGCATATTCATCCTTCTGATCGGTGTCATCGTGCTTGGTTTCATTGTCCGCCGTGAGAATCGACAGGGAGAGGACAATGAATAGGAAAGTCGTAGTAACGACTTTAGTCGTTCTCGCAATTGGAATGTCATCGATCACAACAGCAATCGTCAAAAATGCGTCCGCGTGGCAAACGGATGTGCCACTGAATCAGGCTCTGGTATTGGAAGGAGGCGAATCCACCAATCCACGCACATACGATCCGCACACTACCCATGGATCTGGCGACAAGCGCATCTTCAGCGGACTGGTTGCCTTCGACCCACAGCTAAACCTGACGCCCGACCTGGCCGAAAGCTGGGACGTGAGCAATGACGGCATGACATACATATTTCATCTGCGTGAGAATGCCAAGTTTCATAATGGGCGCAGGGTCACCGCGCAGGATTTCGTCTATTCGTTCGAACGCGCCGCCAGCCCCGAACTTGCATCGGATACTGCGTTGACGTACCTTGGCGATATTGTCGGCGTTCGTGAGTTTTCATCGGGAATAACAGATCACATTGAAGGCATCGAAGCACTGGATGACAGCACGCTGCAAATCACAATCGATGCGCCCAAGCCGTACTTCCTGTTGAAACTTACCTACCCCACCGCGTTCGTGTTGGACAGGGAAAACGTCGAAAGCGGCGACGACTGGTATCGCCGATCGAACGGCACAGGGCCGTATAAACTGATCGAATGGGCATCCTTCGAGCGCAAGGTATATGAAGCAAATCAGGATTTTTACCTGGGCGCGCCATCGATTCCCTATATCGTTGTCAACCTGTATACCGGCAGCAGTCAACGCCTATACGAGGCTGGCGATGTGGATATTGGGGGCGTGTTTTCGATAGAACGATTCACAGACCCGACAGAACCGCTTCACAATGAGTTGCGTACAGGCGTATCGCTGTGTACCGGCTACGTTATTTTCGACCTAACCCAACCGCCCTTCGACGATGCTAATGTCCGCAAGGCGTTTTCGATGGCGTTCAACCGTCAGCAATACATCGACGTTGTGTTGGACGGTCATGCACTGCCCGCGCAGGGCGTCTATCCGCCGGGCTTGCCGGGCTTCAACATCGCTTTAAAGGGATTGCCCTATGACCCCGTACAGGCCCGTGAGTTGCTGCAACAATCGAAATATGGAGCCGACCTGCCGCCCATTATCTTCACCGACGGCGGTATCGGCAGCCGCATTGGGGCTGGTGTGGCCGCCCTGGCCGATATGTGGAAAAAGAATCTGGGGGTGACGATCACCGTTGAAAATCTTGAGCCGAACTTTTATCTCGATCAGGTGTATTCGGGCAATCACGGTCAACTCTTAAGCAGCGGTTGGTGCGCCGATTACCCCGACCCCGAAAACTTTGCAGACGTGCTCTTTCACAGCAGTTCGAATCAAAATAGAGGCGGATACAACAATCCCAAACTGGATGCTCTGCTCGAAAGCGCGCGCATCGAACAGGATGTGACGAAACGCATCGAGATGTATCAGCAGGCCGAGCAAATGATCGTCGATGACGCCGCCGCGCTGTTCACCGTCCATTGGCTGTCGTATGAACTGGTCAAGCCGTATGTGCAGGGATATGTGCTGACGCCGATCGATATTCCAATCGAACGATATATGTGGCTGGATGGGAAATGACCCGTCCCCTCCGTCCTTCGGACACCTCTCCCATCCCGCTTGAGCGGGATGGGAGAGGAAGAGTGGGGCTATGGTCTGGCCTCAACTACAAATTCGACCCGCGTCATTCTCCCGCCGAGGCTTGCCACGCTCATCTCAAAGTTTAGACTCCTCCCAGGCTGGACTCTACCGCCCTCCCAGCGTTTGATGCCGACCACACGTCCGCTTTCATCGTACGCCACCGCCGCAACCCATGTTTGTGTTGCGGCGTTTGATTCAGCCGGCAAACGGACCTCGCCTGTGATACTCGCAAAGTGACCGTCTGCGTTGATCTGTACGAGTGTGTTGTTGACGGTAGCAGGCAAATATCTTGGGTCGTTCGGCTGCAAAAGGATCGCCGTCAATATTTGCACCTGCGGCTGTGCGTCCAATGGCACGTTGGGAGGAAAATACACTGTAAGCGGCAGGGATGTGTTCGGAGGGAGGATGTTCAAGGGCAAAAATGCTGCTTGGCTTGCGATAAAAACTTCATCCGAATCGACAAGAGTCACTTGTGCGCTGACATTTTCCATGAAATCAGCGTGATCGTTGTGAACCAGCACGAAACACCACATCCCCTGGTTGGCGGTTGGGTAACATTCGATCTGTTCAACAGTAAGCGGCGCAGGCGTCGGCGTGGATTCGCCGGAGGGGTTATCCGGGTTGCTGGGAATCTTGAGCACTGTCCCGATCGACATAGCCCTTGGCGATATTTCCGGGTTAACGGCGATCAGTTCGTCAATGGAAACGCCAAATTGAAGGGCGATGCTGCTGATCGTGTCACCGGCCTTGACCGAGTAGGTAAAAGGAGTGGAGGTCGGCAAAGGCGTCTCTGCAGCGACCAGGCTTACGGGCGTCGATTGAAGCGTGGATCGGGTGGCAGTCAGGTACGGGGTCAGGTCCGCAGGTCTGGGCGTGGATACGGCCATTTGAGGGGCGCAAGCAGTCAATAATAAGATCACGCCAGATAACAGGTAAGGGATGAAACGCATGGAAAGATTATAATTGCATCATCAAGCATATAAACGGAGGTACGAAATGGAATACCGACATTTGGGGCGGACGGGCATTAAGGTCAGCGAGTTGTCACTGGGTTCGTGGGTGACATTCAAGAATCAGGTGGATGTGGATTCGGCGGCAGAGATCATGTCTGCGGCGTATGATGCGGGTGTGAACTTCTTCGACAACGCAGAATCCTATGCCAGGGGCAGATCGGAAGAGGTGATGGGAGCGGCGCTCAAGAAACTGGGGTGGCGGCGCAGCAGTTATCTTGTTTCCAGTAAATATTACTGGGGTTTGAACAAGGGCGTAAATGAGAGGAACACCTTAAATCGCAAATATCTCATGGAAGCCATCGACGGATCGCTCAAACGATTCCAACTCGAGCACCTGGACCTGATCTTCTGTCACCGCGCGGACAAGACCACGCCCATCGAAGAAACGGTTTGGGCAATGCACAACATCATCGAACAGGGCAAGGCTTTTTATTGGGGCACGTCAGAATGGGAGGCGGCCGAGATTGTGGAGGCGATCAGCGTCGCTGAGAAACATCACCTGCACAAGCCTGTCATGGAACAACCCGTCTACAACCTTTTTGAGCGGCATCGCTTTTCGGGTGCGTACGTTCGCTTCTACAAGGAATATGGATACGGCTCCACCACCTGGAGTCCGCTGGCTTCTGGATTGCTGAGCGGCAAATACAACCAGGGTATTCCGAAAGATAGCCGCGGCGCGTTGGATGGATTTGAATGGTTAAAAGACCATTTAACTGACAAAGATAAACTTGCCAAAGTCCAGGCGTTGGAGACAGTCGCCGGGGAATTGGGCTGCACGCTTTCACAACTGTCGCTGGCATGGTGTTTGAAAAATCCATATGTAAGCACCGTCATTATGGGCGCGACCAGCGTCGAGCAGGTGAAAGAGAATATGAAGGCGAGCGAGATTGCACCGAAGTTGACAGATGACATTCTTGAAAAGATCGATGAGATTTTTGAGGTAAAAGAAGAACAGGACGATTAGCCGTAAGACACTGAAAAGTCTCGGTCGCCTCATCTAGTTTTGAGTGTGTGAGGCAGGTAAAATTCTCTGATTGATGGAGTCAAACTTCCGAAGTCTTAGGGACTTCGGAAGTCTTCTTTTATAACTCGGAGGTCTTTTGTCTTATTTATTTATGACATTCATCCGGCGCGCTTCTCACTATCCATTAATATCCATATGTGAAAATAGCCATTAGTACCCTACAAGACATTCATGCCGGCAGGCATCGGAGGCAAAACATGAAAATCAACAAATTCGTTATCGGCGGTTTACTCATTTTGGGCGCGGTCGTCTTTCTGATCTGGTCGTCCACTGCGGCAACATCGGAATACTTTTTAACCGTGGACGAACTCAATGAAAAGAGCGCCAGCGTTGCAGATAGGAACGTGCGTCTTTCCGGCGCCGTCATCGGCGATACGATCCAATACGATGCCGAAAACCTGACCCTGACCTTCGAGATCGCTCATGTGCCCGGCGATCAGGCACTCATCGAGGACGAAGGCGGCCTGGCAGAAGCGCTGCACATGGCCGTCATGGACCCCTCCCGCTCGCGCATCAAAGTCCAATATGTAGGTCCACTGCCCGATCTTCTGCGCCATGAGGCACAGGCCATTGTGACGGGCAAACTCGGCCAGGACGGTCTCTTCCATGCCGATGAACTCCTGCTAAAATGCCCGACCAAATATGAAGAGGCTGTGCCGGAACAGTCGGCCAGCAAGTAAATAACAAAGACCTGACAGGTTTTGTAAACCTGTCAGGTCTCTTATTGATAGGAGATTTTATGATCGCAGACCTTGGCTATGGCATTTTAATCGTATCCTTTTTGACCGCGCTTTACAGCGTTTTTGCCGCTGCATTTTCCAATCCACAGGGCCTGGCAACCCTGCTCCGCAGGACGCCGCTGGCGAGCGGAGGCTTCAGAGCCAGGCTCGCCGATTGGTTGGAACAAAAAAGCGATCCCAACAATGCCGCTGCCAGGGTGGAAAGCGCGCGCCGCGCCATGCTGCTTACCTGGCCCTTGTTGACTCTCACCGCGGGGATTCTGATCTACCTGCTCGTCAACGACCATTACGAAGTCCAATTTGTGTATGAAGTGACCAGCCGTTCGATGCCAACCTACTTAAAAGTGACCGCCTGGTGGGGCGGACAAGCCGGCTCTCTCCTCTTTTGGTCGTGGCTGATGTCTGCCTTCGCATCGCTGGTCACCCTCCGTAAATGGGACCGTGACCGCGAGTTTCTGCCCTGGGTGATCGTGGTCACCGGCCTCACGCTGGCGTTCTTTTTGGGAATGAATGTCTTCTTCGAGAATCCGTTCGCCCAGTTGTATCAATCCTTCGACGGGATCGCCGCGCACACCTTCCAGCCCGCGCAAAGCATCCTCTTCACCCCGGCAGACGGGCGGGGACTGAACCCGCTTCTGCGCCACCCCGGCATGGTCATTCACCCCCCCATGCTTTATCTTGGCTTTGTCTCTTTTGTCATCCCGTTCGCGTTCGCCATGGCGGCCCTGATCACCGGCCGCACCGACGACCGCTGGATCCGCCTGACCCGTCGCTGGGCGTTGTGGGCCTGGCTGTTCCTCTCGGCAGGCCTCGTTCTCGGCGGACGCTGGGCCTACGATGTGCTCGGTTGGGGTGGCTACTGGGGCTGGGACCCGGTCGAGATCGCGGCCTTCATGCCCTGGCTGACGGGTACCGCCTTTCTTCATTCCGTCATGATCCAGGAAAAACGCGGCATGTTGAAACAATGGAACATGATCCTGATCGTTCTAACCTACGACCTGGTGATCTTCGGCACCTTTTTGACGCGCTCCGGCGTGCTTTCCTCCGTGCATGCGTTTGCTGAGAGCGCGATCGGCCCCTTATTCTTCATGTTCATCGGGTTTACCCTGATCACATCCATCGCACTCATCATCCACCGCTGGGACGCATTAAAATCGGAAACAAAGATGACCTCCCTGCTTTCGCGCGAGGCGCTGTTCCTGCTCAACAACCTGTTGTTCATCAGCATTTTGGTCGTTTGCTTCTGGGGTGTGATCTACCCGCTCATCTCTGAATTGTTCACAGGCCAAAAGGTAACCGTCGGCCCGCCGTTCTACGAACGTGCCACAGGACCACTGTGGGCATCACTTCTGCTCCTGATGGGAATCGCTCCGCTCTCCGCATGGGGGCATTCCACGGTCAAGACGCTCGGGCGCGCAATCTGGAAGCCGACCGTCGGCGCACTCATCATTACAGCGATCATTTATGCAACTTATACACAACGAATTCTCGCAGTGATCAGTTTCTTTCTGGTGGCATTGGTCATTCTTGTCACGATCTATGAGTACTGGCGCGGCGCTTATGCACGCCAAAGAAGTCAGGGCGAGAATATTTTCGTCGCTTTCTGGAATCTGACCGGACGCAACCGCCGCCGCTACGGTGGATACATCATCCACATCAGCATGATGCTTATGGCGATCGGCATACTCGGCATCGAAATGTTCCAGAAGGAAACACAGGGCACAATCGCCGTGGGCGATGAGATCGAACTTTCCGGCTATACCATCCACTACAAGGATGTCGCCTCATGGGACGACAGACCCAGCGGCGTCAGTTACACGCGCGCAATTGTCGAAATTTACGACGAAAATGGAAACTTTCTCGGCGAACTTAACCCACGCAAGGATTATTACTTTGATTCGCAGCAAAACATGACCATCCCCGGGCAACTGGCATCGCTGAAGGATGAAGTCTATGTTCTGCTCATCAATTGGGAGCCTGTCTCACCGGTCGGAACCACCTTCAAGATATTCGTCAACCCGCTGGTCAATTGGTTGTGGCTGGGAAGTTTCCTGTTCCTCTTCGGCATCATTGTTGCCGCCTGGCCCAACAAGGATACGGAACGCGTGACCCTCCGCTCAGGCAAACATGCCCATCAGGCAAGCGCGGCGGATTAGGGAAATACAATGTTAAATAATTTCCTGCGCGCCACATTTTACATACTGTTACTGGTTCTTGTCGTTTTTGGCACATCAACAGGCGTCCTTGCCCAGGGCGAGGAACCCACCGACGATGAGGTCAACCGCATCGCCAAACAGTTGTATTGTCCTGTTTGCGAAAGCACCCCCCTGGACGTCTGTCCCACCGAAGCCTGCCGTCAGTGGCGAGATTTGATCCGTAAGATGCTGTCGGAGGGTAAAAGCGAAGAGGAGATCAAGCAGTATTTCGTGGCACAGTACGGCGCGCGTGTTTTGGATGAGCCGCCCAACCGATTCATTTCCTACGTCGTCCCGGTGGCTGCCTTCCTGCTGGGAGCCTTCCTGCTCTTTCGCGGGTTCAGAATGTGGATACGGCCGGTCGAAACAGAAGCTGGCCCCACTGAGAATGAAGCGCAATCGGTCCCGCAGGACGATTACATCCAAAAGTTCGAAGAAGAAATGAAGAAAAGGAAGTAATGTCAATGACCGAAGAACATAATACTGCCCCCCAACGCAAGGGTGTGCCCCTCTGGGCGCAGGTCCTGATCTGGGTATTCCTGG
>DATHRQ010000321.1:0-1550 GCA_035465095.1 Anaerolineales bacterium
GTTTGCATCCCCTGATTTCACGGCGCGCGCCGCATTGACGATCGCCTGCGCACCCGACGAACAAATACCCGAATTGGAGTTGATCTCAAGCGAATGGCTGATGATCTCGTCCCTGCTTAGTTGGTCATGCAAAATGGAGGAAAGACCCGGCGCGAGCAGCGGAGCGTGCGGTGTCCCAGCGGACAGATAATCGATGTTTAGCAAGTCACGATCCTGTGGCAGGCAGTTCCTGACCGCCTCTGCTGCCAGTTCATAAAGGGTATGGGTCGGGTTCTGTTTCCTGTCCAGCGCGTAATGCCGGGATTGGATGCCGTTGGCTGTGAGAATTTTTTGCCGAACCTGTGATTCTCCGATCACCTTTCCCAAATACAGGCTGATGGTTTCGTTGTCCACCGGATCACCCGGCAGGTACGAACCAGTGCTCGTGATATAGCATTCGGACATATCGATTCTCCTACTCCGCAGCTTGCGGGTTCTTTCTCAATAATTCGTAAGCGAATTCATCGAACGCAATATGATAATACAGATACTGGTTGGGGTCTGACCGAAACGCGTCGCTGGTATAGTGACTGCGGTTGCTGTACGTTTGCAGGTAGAAATCGAGGTCGATCATTGCCTGCTTATCATCGGCGCAAATGTTTTTCAGGCACCAGAGCAGCAGCGAGTCAGAATCGAAAGAATTGAGCGCGCGAATCGCTGTGTTGAAATCGGCGAACAGCGTGATGGTGATGACAACGATGATGACCACATTCGTGGCGCCAAAGATCTGCCAGGAATGTTTGCGGTTCAGTTCCATGATGTTGTTGCCGAACTGTTCGATGTCTTCCGGCCTGCTGTTTCGATAGAAGTCGATATTGTCCAGAAAGGCTTGTTTATCGAAGCGTTCGAAGATCTCGTAGGAGAGATTATCGTGACAAATGGTCAGCCCGTGGTCAAGAATGTCCTGTATGGAGTTGACGCTGAAATCCCCGTCGATTCCCTTGAGCATTTCCCCGGTCCGTTCCCTGCGCTCAGGCGTGCCGGACAGCAGGTACCGATAGAGCAGTGGCTCGATCTGCACATGGCGAATCAACAACTTGAGCGCCTCATGAGATGCAAAGTATTTTATGCCAAATGCCAGAATACCATCGATGATTTTTTGTTCGAATCCCCACTCATGACGATGAAAGACGAACTTGAAAGGGACAAGTACAATGCGAAGGAAGAAAAATGGGATGGTGAAAAACGGGCGGATGATTTTGTAGTCCAATCGCGCTTTTTCTCTATCGAAGATATCGTTTATATAATCGGTCACATAAGGGAAATTTTGCATGGTAATTGGCAACTCCACTAAAGACAAGCCAGCATCACTTTTTATAAGTATCTGAACTATACATTATTCAGACTGCCATTGCCAGATATAAAACTGCCAAAAGACGCCAGTTTTTGAAGCCGCCTTCGAGCAATCTTCAGGCGGCTTTCAATTCAATCCAAATTTTCCAGCCACACAGATTGTTCTTATAACAAAACCTGAACCAGGATCATCGCGCAAAACCCAATCGTGAATGCCC
>DATHRQ010000322.1:0-13287 GCA_035465095.1 Anaerolineales bacterium
ATACGTCCAACCAGTACAATACGTATCATTGTGTAGGGTGTACTTAAGGTGTACTAACTACTACTTCCCCATCGTCTAGCGGCCTAGAACGGAGCCCTCTCAATGCTCAAACAAGGGTTCGAGTCCCCTTGGGGGCACAAATTTCAGAAAAGCCGCCAACAGATGATGTTGAGCGGTTTTTGTTTTTGATTAGGTTTGGATCATCATAACTCATTACTATTCAAGTTTATTGACCCACATTAGATTGTGACCTACTTTAGATCATGGAATCGAGATAATTACACCCAAGGGAATGGAACGAAATGATAAAGTATTTTGAACTCGCTTCCATATCAGACCTGTCCACCGAAACGTGAAGAGAATTTAACAAGATTCGTCGTGCTATAATGAATGATAGCAAAAACAAGTCTCCTCAGTTTCGAAACACGTGAATATTGCGAAAAAAGTGGACCAACTTCTTACCACCAAGCTCTATATTCCACAACTCAGCGTCGACCTCGTCCCACGCCCACGCCTTTATGAGCGCCTGGACGAATGTTTGACCCGCAAGTTGACCTTGGTCTCTGCTTCGGCGGGATTCGGGAAATCCACATTGTTGGCAAGCTGGCTTTTCGAGAGAGATCAACCCGCAGCATGGCTTTCCCTTGACCAGGGTGACAACGACCCAGTCAGGTTCTGGACGTATCTCATTGCAGCCATTCAAACCATTCATCAGGAGACTGGGGAGGAAGCGCGCCAAATTGTCAGCATGCCCCAGCTTCGCAACAATGAACTGGTGGCTATTAGTTTAATCAACGACATCTCTCAACTTCCCCACGATCTGATCGTGGTTCTGGATGACTATCACCTCATCGAGGCAGAACAGGTCCACGCGGGTCTGAGTTATCTTCTCGAACACCAACCTCCAAATCTCCACTTCATACTAAGCACCCGTGTCGATCCCTCGATATCACTGGCCCGCCTGAGGGCACACAGTCAGTTGATCGAGATCAGGGCGGAGGATCTCCAGTTCTCCACAGAGGAAGCCGCGACCCTGCTCAACGAAAAGATGGGCTTGAACCTCAGACCCGAGCATATTGAAGCATTAAATAAGCATATCGAGAACTGGATTGTTGGTCTGCAGTTGGCAGCCCTATCCCTAAAAGGACAGTCATCTTACGACACTTTTATCGAGGAGTTCACTGGGGGACACCAGTTCATCCTGGATTACCTTATTGAGGAAGTCCTGGTTAGGTTGCCAGATAAGCAGCGTGGGCTCATGTTACGCACTTCAATCCTGGAAAGGTTCTGCGGCAATTTATGCCGGGCAGTCACTGGTGACCCAGCCAGTGGGCATATACTTGACGAAATCCGGAAGAGTAACCTATTTCTTATTCCCCTCGATACTCATGGACGCTGGTTTCGCTACCATCATCTGTTCGCTGAAGTCCTGTATGCACTGTTGGAACAGGATCATCCCGATGAGATAGAGGCGCTCCACTTGAAAGCAGCGGCATGGTTCGAGAGCGAGGGGCATCCTAGCGAAGCCGTGGACCATGCGTTACGCTCTGGCAACATGTTCCAAGCCAGGGAAATGTTCATCAAGCACTGGATGCCATTTCTGCATCGGGGTGAAGTAGCAACCGTGTTGCGCTGGTTGGAGGCTCTACCAGATGAAATGAAGGCAGAAGATCCGTCTCTGGCCTTGGCACACTGCTGGGCGCTTTTCCTCAGTTGGCAAAATTCGGAAATCGGTCTGCACCTGGAACGGGCCTCTAACGCCTACGAGCGGCTGTCGAGCGAGGGATCGTTGAGCAGTACTCAACAAAATCAAATCGCTGCACAACTGGCGATGATGCGTTCTGTGCTGGCGCGCGATAGGGGCGATCACGCCAGTTCAGTGACTCACGTTGAGGAAGCTACTCGTCTGATGCCTCAGGATATGGTGGAGGGTGTCGGTACAGCGTGGAACATGTTGTCCGCGGCGCGTGCCGGAGCAGGTGATTTCGAAGGGGCTATCCAGGCTTATGAGCGTGGCATTGCGCTGTCACACGCAGAGGGCAACCTGATTGGCGCATATGGGTGTACCTATGGGCAGGTTATGTACATGCTGGTCCAGGGGCGGCTAAACGAGGCTGATGGGCTCTGTCGTTCTTCCATCGATCGCGCCATACGCGAAGGTCATGGAGACTTCCCTGCCACCGGCTGGCTGCATATCGCCATGGCCAGGGTTAAGCTGGAGCGAGGTCGCCTCGATGAAGCAGAAGTGCATCTGAGAGATGGGCTGCGTATTGCGCGTCCAGGCGGGTTTAGCGAAGCAGTGCGTTCAGGCCGCTACCTTCGTGCACACCTAGCCGCCGCACGCGGTGACCTGGATGCAGCAACGGATATCTTTCAAGACACAGCGCGGGTCGTAAACGCCATGGCTGAACCCTACCTGATCGGTGAGCTTAACGGGCAATGGGTCGCGCTTTGCCTCAAAGCAGGCGACCTGGACGCCGCACGTGAGAAGCTGCAAATCCTGAAAGAGAAGAGTATGGCCACGCAACACGCCAACCTGCTGCTCTGGTGGAGGTCACTGTTCCCGCGCCTGTTGTGTGCCGAGGAACGCTTCGATGAAGCACTCACAGCATTGGATGAGTCCATCCGCCGTGCCCGAGCAGCGAACAGCAATGGGGAATTGATCCGCTTGCTGGCGCTGCAAGCCCTGGCCTTGGACGCGCTGGGAGATCGTATGCCTGCCCGCTCTGCGCTGCGCGAGGCATTGACATTGGGCGCACCTGATGGCTATATCTGGCGATGGCTGGATGTTTCTGGCCCGAGGCTGGAGTCGCTGCTGCGCGACCTGAGAGACGAACACAACACGCCTCAAGCATTCCACCCGTACCTGGATTCCTTGCTGGATGCCTGCCGGTCCGCCTTTTGGGAATCGACACAACCCCAGCCGGGAGTACTGCCTGACACGCTTACCCTGCGCGAGTTGGAGATCATGCGCCTCATCTGCAAGGGCTATTCCAACTCGAAGATCGCCAGCGAACTGGTGGTCACAATAAACACGATTAAAAAACACACCAGCAACATCTACGGCAAGCTGGGGGTCAGCAGCCGTACCCAGGCGATTGCGCGTGCCCGCGAATTGAACCTGCTCTAATTTCCCCACTCACTTATCCACATACTACCTTTGAGTAATACCCAAATCTAAAGCGACTTGCAGAAGATTACTCCATTGCATGGCGACAAAACAGCCATGCGTGTCTATATTTAAAGTAGCAAAGCACAGCACTAACAAAGGAGCTTTATGAAAACCGATAATGTATTAACCCTGCCAGATGGTCGAAAATTAGCCTACGCTGAGTTTGGCCAGCCAGACGGCCATCCTGTACTTTATTGTCATGGTTCCTACTCCGCTCGCCTGGAACCGCTGTTAATTGGAGAAGATGTTTTTCGCCAATATGGTTTGCGCGTCATTGCTGCTGACCGCCCAGGAATGGGAGGATCTGACTTCCAACCAAATCGGGAGTATACAGGCTTCACGAAGGATATCGTGTTTCTTACGGATGCCCTGGGGGTAGAGAAATTTTCTGTTCTAGCAATTTCGGGTGGCAGTCCATATGCCGCGGTATGTGCGGCTAAGATTCCGAAAAGGATCTCTAAGGTTGTGCTTGTTTCTGGATCATGGCAGATTGATAAAGAAGTGATCAAGGCGATTGGTTCGCCAATGAATTTGATGTGGCAGGTGGCATTAAGTATGCCTTTCCTCTTGAAATTTGTGGTGAAAATAATGGTCAAATTGATGAGCCAGGACCCAAAAGATGATTACAACGAAAATTCTCAACCGCCAAATGATATTATGCCGGCAGTGGATCTTGTTGCAATGGCGAAACCTGAACGGATGGCAATTTACCAGAAAACCTTGATGGAATCTGTGAAACAGGGTGTCAAAGGTGCGGCCTGGGATATTCGGATGAATGTGAGGGAGTGGGATTTTGACCTGGATGAGATCCAGATTCCTATCTTGTTGTTTCATGGCGGACTGGATAAGAATATGCCTTTGGCACGCGTGCAGCAAACGGCGAATCAATTACATGATGCCCAGTTAGTTACTTATCCGGATGATGGGCATATATCGACATTCGCCAACCATTCTGATGAAATCGTAAAAGCGCTTATGCCTGACTAACAGAACGTGTATCAGTAGGAGATAAGATCATGATGCAAACTTCTAAGACCAATTTTGTCAAGCAGTACGAACCAGGTAAACAAGCCCGGGTGGAACTGAAAAATGGGCGCATCTTGGACGTGATTAATGGCTGCTACTTCGATGCGGGAACGAGCGTCATTTTACAGGACGGCAAGATCGAGTCCATGCCGAGCCTGAGAGGTGACCCCAGTGTCCCAGTAGACTTTACAATTGACCTGCGGGGCAAGACTGTCCTTCCCGCCCTTTACAACACCCACATGCACCTGGCGACAACTGGACCCACAATGATCCCAAGCCTGCGCGACCGAAGGCCTTTGAAAAGATACAACGGACAGCAGCAAGATAAGTACATGGCGGACTGCCTTGCTCACGGCATCATCCATATCAGAGACGCGTATCACCCAGACCTTCGGGTAAACAGAGCTTTAAAGGAAAGGATTTCAAAGAGTGAAATCCCCGGTCCGCGCATCTTACAGGCAGTTGCGGTTGGCTTACCGGGATCCTATTTACAGGAGAAGCTGCCTCTGGCCATGAAGGCCATGGGCATGGTGCAGATCGATACATCAAGGGACGATGCCGGTGCTGTCTCATTCCCCCTAGGCGCGACCGAAGGACAGGTCAGGGCTGCGGTGGATATCGCCATCGATGAGCGTGGGGCAGACGTGATCAAGATCGGGGATGAGTCCTTCAGCCAGTTAACCGGAAAGCACTTACCAGTGATGACTATCGAACAGCTCAGCATCGTGGCAGACCAGGCACGCCGTCGCCGGGTGCAGTCGATGATGCACCACATGTCTGTCGAGTCCTTCCGGCGCGGGGTGAAAGCCGGTGTGTCATCACTGGAGCACCAGCCCTGGGATGCCCCGCTTACCCAGGCGGATGTGGAGGCTTTCAAAGCGGCTGGCTGCATCAATGACCCTACGATCTCAGTGCTTTACGCGATTTTTTCCTGGAAGTTGGCAGGGTCTCGTTCGAATAACGATCCGGAACTGAACAGCTTAACAGCTTTCAGGGACAAGACCTATACTTTTGCGGAAATTGCGGATGAATTCTACATCCCTGAATTGAGAGCCAGTGTGATGAGCCATTACAAGAGGCTCACCAGCGGCAATGCCAAAATGCTGGGCATTGTAGATATGTCCCGGATGTATGCCTGGGACACAAAAACAACCATTGCATACGAGAATTTTCGTCTTCTTTACGAACACGGTGTTCCCATGTCGGTTGCAAACGACACCATGCCTCCCTGTGTGCCGGCCATGATCGACCTCGAAATGCTCATGTTTGATCATTTCTTGAAGGGAAACCCAAACGGAAAACAACTGAATGGTGCCGAGGCGGTCAAGATCGCCACCATCAACAGTGCCCGCTCCCTGGGACTGGAGGATAAATTCGGCTCTATCGAAACTGGAAAGACAGCCGACCTGGTGATCCTTGACGGTGACCCGTTAGAGGATTTCCGCCTGATCGGCAGCCGGGTATCAGCCCTATTCATGGACGGAATGTTGGTCATCAACAACTGTGGTCTCGAGGTGGAATCCAATGGGAAAGCATAAGTTTGAGACAAGGAATCCAATGGATAGATTAGCCCTGAAAACCCAACGAACAATGAACGTCCCCCGGTTGTATGAGATCCGCGTAGTGAGTCACCTTAGCGCGAACTGGGCAATGCGGTTTGAGGGACTGTCCATGAGGCACGAATCGGAAGGGGAAACGGTTTTGTCCGGCATGCTCGATCAGGCTGCTCTGCACGGAGTCTTTGTGAAAATCCGCAACCTAGGTCTGTATCTCATTTCCGTAAACCCTGTCGAGGCTGTGGGGTCATCGCATCCAAGTGCTGGAAGCAAGCAATTTCAAACAAAAGGAGAAATGAAAAATGAATAGGCAAAGGATCGGACAAACATTGTTCTGGCTTGGAATCATAGGCATTATCGTTATGCAGTCCCTGACATGGATCCAGGGTCCCACACACAGGGTTCATACAACTGAAGAATTGAGTGGAACACCCCACGCGATTTGGGGAGTACTGTTTACGTTTCGGAATTTGGGTGGAAGCGGATTGGCACTTTCCCTTATGGGAGTGCTTCTCGCCACTGAAAGGAAGGGATCCTACTTTTGGTTGTTGGGTCTCATACCCACATTAGCAACCCTTTTAATGTATTGGGAACCATCTCAACACATCCCTGCACTTTTTGGTATAGGAGGAACGGTCGTTCTTCTTTCGTATTTTGGAATACTTTGGTCATGGACCCAGACCCATACCGCTTACGAAGGTGCTGCCAGGAAAGGTAAACAAATTCAACTCCTGGGGTATTCATTTCTTGTGACAACAGGTTTGCTGTTGTGTATGTACTTTGGAAATCCAAAACAGCCCGCATTGGCAGATCTTGCGATACCCAGTGGTGAAAGCATAAATTTGACTTTGAGCCTTAGTATGTTGCTGCTATTCGTGGGCCACTATTTGGTTTCGAGAAGCTCAAAGGGTGCGGCAGCCAGTTTATAGTTACAACTTTGGAGATAATCATGATTATTCTAGCAACCATTCTCTCAGCATTATCACTTTTGATGGGCGTTCAATTCTTTGTGCAAAATAAGCCTCCAGGGGACGCGCTGCCTTTTGGTTGGTTCGCTAAACTTATCGCTGGCGCATTATCTCCTTTTTGGGGGATCATGGGCGCAGTTGGTGCAGTAGTTGGGTGGATTTATCAAGCTTACTGGGCTATTCCAATGGGAATCCTTGGTGCCGGTACGATGCTCTGGTACATCTGGCAGAGTACCCGGAGCCACGCCGGGTTTGAAAAAGCTTTTGGCACTGGTTGGTCAAACCAAATACCCTCAGGGCAAACCAGGCAAATGCTTCAAAAGCGCTGGACATTGTTCACAAAGAAGCCCTCACCAGCGCCTGTCTGGGAGCGTGATGTTGCCTTCTGGACGATTCCCGGTACGGGTCGGGATCTGCTGTGTGACATTTGGCGTCCGGCCGATGGAAACGTTTCTGGTCTGGCAATGGTCTTCTTTCACGGAGGCAGCTGGACCGCACTGGATAAAGATTTTGGCACAAGACCATTCTTTCGCCACCTGGCAGCACAGGGCCACACAGTGATGGATGTGTCTTATCGCCTTTGCCCGGAGGTGGATTTCTTCGGAATGATGGAAGATGTCAAACGGGCAGTTGCATGGATGAAGGAGAATGCATCCCGTTATGCTGTCAATCCTGAAAAGATCGTGATCGCGGGAAATTCTACTGGTGGGCATATTGCGATGTTGGGAGGCTATGCCCCCAATCATCCTGAGTTGACACCGGAAGATCTCATAGGTATTGATCTATCTGTGTGTGGCGTCATCTCCTTCTACGGTCCTACAGATATGCTGAATGGATATTCTCTTTGGAATGTAAAACAACGATCTGAAAAATTACCCCCGGTATCCATTGGTTCAAAGCTCGATCCCAATAAGGCATTTCTTTACGGTGGCCTGACTAATCTATTTTTGGGCGGCCATCCCGAGGACATACCTGAGGTATATCAATTGGCTTCTCCAACTACCCATGTACATCATAATAGCCCGCCCACACTGCTCATACAAGGAGACAAAGACCTCCTTGTTCCCCTGAAAACCACTCTCGCACACTTCAAAAAATTGGTTGAATGTGGTGTTCCAGCAATCAAGGTTGTTTATCCGTGGACAGAGCATGGCTTTGATCTGCTATTGCCGCAGACAAACCCAGCAGCACAATCGGCGCTGTATGATGTGGATCGTTTTTTGGCAATACTGGCCAATAAGTAAGAAAGGAGAAATGAAAAATGAAAAAACAAAAAGTTGGCTATCAAATCGTCGACTTCCCACGCGTACGCGAATTTGTAGTTGATGTCATGGTTCCGGCAGAAGACAAGCATATGATCCATGTTCTTTTCGAGGCTGATGTCACAGACGTCCGGAAATATCGGGAAAAGAAAAAGGCCGAAGGAGCAACTGTCCCTTCTATAACAGCTTTCATTATCAAATGCGTAGCCGACGCTGCCATGACCAATAAAGGTATTGCTGCTCTCAGATTCGCACCGAGGAAACTTGCGATCTTCGATGATATGCATGTTTCCTGCAATGTAGAAAAAGAGATCGATGGTCGAAATCAACCTATGGGGTTAGTTGTCCGTCAGGCGAATCGAAAAAGCATTGACGAGATACACAACGAGATTCACAACTATGCGGAAGAAGGATTTAAAGAGCAGATCGAACCTCTCAAGAAATTTGCAAAGCTGCCCAGGTTTTTGCGAGCGATCTTTTTATCCTCCGGGTTTTCCAGTCCGAATTGGATCGCCAAACAAGGATTCAACATAATCGTTACATCTATGGGAATGTTCGGTGCGGGTGGCGGTCACGTCATCCCTTACCAGCACTGCTCTTTGTGTATATCTGTCGGTGGCATCTCTAAAAAACCCGGTGTTGTTGAAGACCGTATCGAGCCGCGCGAATATCTCTCGATAACTGCCACATTTGACCACGACATTACCGATGGCGCCCCAGCGGCACGTTTTGCCCAGGATCTCAAGGATTATATCGAAAGCGGTCACGGCTTGCTGTCGAAGGAGTGAAACATGAAAAAGAATATGGCAAGTCAATTAGGTTATTGGGCAGCAGTGTTTGGCGCGGTTTTCGGAGGGTTTTATCTCCTCGTACTGATTTACTCCTTTTCGGCTGAAGGCTTTGAATCACTTGCCTCACCTTCTCCATCGGTGCAATTGGCTGGAGGCATTGTCACTTTTCTTTCTATTCCAGGACTTGTCATATTATTTACTGCCATACGTTTTGTAAATGAGGAAGATAACAAGGTTCTCGGATCGCTTGGGGTCAGCTTTATACTTTTGTTTGCCGCCACAGTGAGTATTAACCGCTTTGTTCAACTTACAGTGATCCAACAAAGCCTGCCAGATGTGCCAACAGATTTGACACGATTTTTACCTTATTCCCCAGGCTCAGTGATGTTCGCATTGGAAAATTTGGGTTGGGGGTTCTTCTCTTCACTGGCAGCGGTATGTGTCGCGCCTCTTTTCTCAACCTCCCCGCTCAACAAAACTATTCGTTGGTTGTTCATTTTGTACGCAATTTTCTCATTCGGGAGTGTCATCGGTTTTGCAACAAATATTCTAATCCCCACTGGTCCTTTGGCATGGGGACCAATTTTATTGGCGCTATCTATTTTGCTGTCTGTTTATTTTCGCAAATTTGATAAGCAGGTAACTTGATTTGGAGATAATCATGATAATTCTAGCAACCATCCTCTCAGGTTTATCACTTCTAATGAGCCTCCTATTCCTTATTCACCTAAGGTCTCCACTTGGATGGATAATACTGTTTGCCAAATTGCCCGCAGGAGCATTGTCGCCGATTTGGGCTATCCTGGGTGCTACTGGAGCTGTTATTGGATGGGCATACCAAGCACTCTGGGCTTTTCCGATGGGGATCATTGGTGCTGGCATGATGGTCTGGTATGTCTGGCGATGCACCCGGGATCACAACGGGTTTGGAGATGCTTTTGGGGCGGGGTGGAAAGACCTAATCTCGCCTCAGCAGGCCAAACATATGGTCAAGAGGCGCTGGTCATTCTATTTGAAGATGAAAGCCTCTCCGGAGACTTCCCTTGAGCTCAATGTCGCTTTCTGGACAATTCCCGGCACAGAACGGAAATTGCTCTGTGACATCTGGCGTCCGGGGGATGGGAATGTTTCTGGCCTGGCATTCGTCTACTTTCATGGAGGCGCCTGGTCCATCGGGGATAAAGATACTTACACAAGGCCTTTCTTTCGTCACCTGGTATCACAGGGACATACCGTGATGGATGTGGCTTATCGTCTTTGTCCTGAAGTGGATATCTATGGGATGAATGGAGACGTCAAACACGCGATTGCCTGGATGAAGGCCAATGCAACCCATTATAGGGTGAACCCTGACAAGATCGTGTTAGGGGGCGGTTCTGCGGGTGGACATCTGGCCCTTTTGGCAGGATACACACATCAACATCCTGAGTTGACACCGGATGACCTCAAAAGCGCCGATCTATCCGTGCGCGGCGTGATCTCCCACTACGGTCCCACGGACTTGCTGGCAGTATATCAACATACGAATCAACACCGATTGGTAGACCTGCCCCCTATGCCCATTGGCACACAACTCGATTCCAAAATGAAAACACGTAATGCTGGCCGTTTGGATATCTTGTTGGGCGGCCATCCCCAGGACGCACCTGACATGTATCAATTAGCCTCGCCCATCACCCACGTTCATCCTGGTTGCCCGCCTACGCTGCTCATTCAGGGGACCCACGATATCGTTTGTCCCACGGAGGCCACCTGTGCACTCTACACAAAACTGGTCCAAGCAGGTGTGCCGGCAATCAACGTCGTTTTTCCGTGGACAGCCCATGGCTTTGACTTGCTATTACCACAGATAAACCCGGCAGCTCAGTCGGCACTGTACGATGTGGATCGATTTCTGGCACTGTTGTTGAACAAAGATTGATGATCTTACTGGCGCATTCTGTTGAAATGATCACGCACAGTCGGAAGATATGTTTTATGAAAGGAGATATGCAAAATGAACAAACAAAAAGTTGGTTTGGTACTTTTCTGGATAGGCATTGTATGGACTGTTGCTTGGGAGGCTGTAGCTGTTACTAAAATTCTTCCGCTCATGCATTCTCTAACATTGGATGAATTTAATCAGACGATCTGGGCACTCACTGGACCTTTGATGAGTTTACGTGGTATGTCAATGCCGCTGGGAGCGATAGTGGCCGGGATTGGAATATTGCTCTACTCAAGCGCAAAAGGATCGACAATATGGAAGGTTGGAATAGGATTGTTTATTGTGTTGATTATATCTCTTGTTGCCATGGGCCTTAACTTCTATTCCGCTCCATTATTTGGCATTGGGGGGAGCTTGATATTCCTGTCATTCATAGGAATACTTTGGTCATTGGCGAAAGAACGTATAGCCCTAAAGGATTCGTCTACCACCGCGCTTGATTTTAAATTAGTCGGTTATGTGTTCATGTTAATGGCAGCTTTTTACATATGAGCAAAGGCTGCTGATGGCTTCGTGAAAGCCCTTGATGCATTGCCTACCATGAGCATGATGAACGTTTTGGTACTTCTCACGGCAGGATGGGTTTTCCTGTTCCTGAGTCATTTCAAATCACAGCGAGGACAAGGTTAAGTCAGATAAAAAATTCAATCACCGCTCCACTGAAAGTTCATACTACTTGTAAGACAGCAACTTGACCCCGCATTTCTTGACGTTTTTGGCATATATGAATAAGATGCAGAAAAAAGTAACGAGATTGAGCCATAAATTCCCTTGATTTCAGGGAAGGGTGCGGTTCGGAACAGATTCACGTGGGGCACAAAGTGAATCCATCTCGAACTGCACCAATTAGGTGTTGAACAATTTCTCAAAACGCTGCTATTTGAACAGGGAACAAAACAAGATGAGTTGTCCTTCACCACAAGGTGAGTTCGAGATGATTTCTTTTAACTAAATAGATTCACATCAGATCCTAAATAATCATATATCTGTACGGGTAGCTGCCGAATATACCGGTTATTAGGACGTATATGTCATCCTCCTCAAGATGGGGACATAATAGTTATTGAGGGCCAATTCACCTAATATCCTATGTAGTCTATAGTAGTTGCAATACCTAATGGGAACTTTTCCTCCGGCAAGGCGTCACTAAAAGTGAATTGTACGGAGGTGCAAGATGAAAAGATATTTGATTTTAGCGGGGGTTGCCATACTGTTGTTCACAGCCTGTTCTCCATTGCTTCAAGTGGACAACTCCGATACTGATTCATATGATATCTATACACAATCTGCTTTGACAGTTGAGGCGATGATGACAGATTCTGCCTTAGCTGTTGCATCGCCGACACCTACATTGGAAATCCTGCCAACTCAAACAGCCACTCAAACTCCTATTCCTTCAATGACCGTTACTGCATCGCCAACATGGGCTCCCACACAGACAACCTATTGTGATTGGGTTGCTTTCGTTAAGGACGTTACCATTCCTGACAAGTCAACCTGGATTCAGGGAACATCACTTACAAAAACATGGCGGCTTAAGAACCGTGGCTCATGCACATGGACATCCAGCTATTCCCTGGTATTTAGCCATGGCGCACAAATGGGAGCGCCCACTGTAGTGAGTCTACCCGGCAACGTGCGCCCTGGAGAAACGGTGGATGTATCAGTTAACTTGACAGTCCCTGAAACGCCAGGTCATTATCTTGGTTATTGGATGTTGAAGAGTACGGCTGGTGTCTTATTTGGATACGGTGAAAGCGCAAACAAACCTTTCTATATTGACCTTAATTCCAATAGTCGCACATCAGGTTCTGTTACCGGTAAACTGGGGTTTCCCAGTGAAGTCATCCCGCCATTGCGCGTGGTAGCCTTCAACCTTGATAATGGAAAATATTTCTGGGTGGATACAGTACAAAACCAGCAATATTATGAGATCAAGGGATTGCCATCTGGCGACTATACGGTTGTTGCTTATGTTCATGGTTCTGATTTCGCAGGTGGTTATACAAAATATGTGCTATGCGGATTATCCGTATCCTGTCAAGATCATAGTTTGATACGTGTTCATGTAGATGCAAGTGTAACTGCAACTAATATCAATCCAATCGATTTTTATGCACCGGCCGGCACGTTCCCGCCGGACCCAACAGGTTCATCCGCCACACCCACACCTCATATGGATATCCCTCCTCTAACCCTGAGTGGGCTAAAAAATGCAGAATACCGGGTAAATATCAATGGCGTGGAAAAAACCATTCGTATGACGAACGGTACATATCAACAAGGGACTGATTCCACATCTCCCGAATTTCGGGTTGTCACTGTAAATGATCTTGCAGTCTTTGGTGATCTGAATGGAGACAGAGTTGATGACGCCGTCGTCATATTGGGTGAGTGGTATGGTGGAACAGGAATTAATGTCTATATAGCAGCCGTCACCAATTCGGCCGGCATTCCGCTTCACAACGCATCCGTTTTTATTGATGACCGAGCCATCATACAATCCATACGGATTGACAATGGGT
>DATHRQ010000323.1:0-5268 GCA_035465095.1 Anaerolineales bacterium
AGCCATTACTCCGCGAATGAATAATGCAAATGGAATATAACAAACAAGCCCCATCACAAAAACAACCATGACATCTATGATAGCAAATGGTGCTGTAGTTAGAATGGGTTGCAACAACAAGAAAATGATCAAACCAATAAACAGCATGCTTGCCTGAAACAATAATCCTAATCCAGCTACATACCCGATGGCTTTCCGTTTCCATAACGCTATGCCAACAATGACGAATGCAGGTCGGACAAATATATCGGATATATTAGGTGCTAGTTCTGTTTTAGATAGGCTCTATCCAGCCATTAGAGCATTGCCAAGGACAATAATCGCCCGCGACAAAAACAATATTCCAAACCCAGTAATAATGCCACCGCTCATTTTCTCATGCACCATACCACGAAGTTGATGTTGAATGGCTTCACTATCAATACTCACTACTAACGCAATTAGTGAATACACTCCCAAAACAACCAAAATGAGATGCAAGAGAAATCCCCAGCTAAAGGGCAATGCAAACACATACGCGATGCTATTGTAAAACCCAAAGAATAATGCTCCTGTCCAAAAAAGCAAGCCAAGTAACTTACCGCGCTTTGATGCCCACATTGAACCAAGCAAGATTGGTAATCCAATACAAAGGGTGACTACATCATTCGGCACAAATGATTGAACTAATTCATCCATTGGATAGAAAGTATCGCGGTACAAAAAGCCAAGAATCGAAACAACCGCTGTCAGGATCGCGATACACAAAGAGATAGGATAGAGATAAGAAAGATTATTCTTGATTGGCAAGTTATTTTTTGCGCTCATTTTCTCATCTATCTATACGATACAAAACCGTGCGCCCAACGGTTTGCGTTAGCCGCAAGTGGGCGGAACTGGATTCAGATTGAAAGCAGTATAAACCCGAAGCCAGAGATATGCCTATAAATCGCGCAGAATCCCACTTGTCGGCTGCACGCTGTGTTAGGCACAGATTATTGATTCGCCTCATTGGCTCTCTGAAAGAAACTCATCAACAACATGAGTAAATCCATCGGGTTCCTCAAACCATGGTATATGCCCGCTCTGTTCAAATACCTTAAATCGCGAATTAGGGATTGACTGGTGAATTTCATATGCTACTGAGGGAGCTACGTTGATATCATAACGACCAGTAATCACTAGTGTAGGCTGGCGAAACTTTCTAAGCTCGGGATTTAAATTAAACCTTTGTGCATCTTGCCAGAGCATCTGATTTACATGATGACGATATCCTGTCGTGTCTGCTTGAGCTACCCAAGCATCACGTTTCTCGGCAGAATAACAAAGCATTGTCACGTACTCTGTTAAATCTGATTGGATTGCATCTTCATCACCCATTTCCACAGCAAAGGCTACAGCATTTTGCCTTTCTACTGTTTCTGGAAATATATTCTTGAATAAAAATAACGTGTCAGCAAGTTTCGGAGCTGCCGAATCAACAAGGATCAACTTGTGTACTTTGTTTGGAAATCTTGCCGTGTATGCCATACCGAGAAAGCCACCCCAGGAATGTCCCAATATATCTATTTGATCATACTCAAGATGTTCTTGTAACGCTTCAAGGTCAGTCAATTGATCTGCCAAAGTGCACTGCCCCCCTTTTTCAACAACTGACGATTTTCCCGTTCCTCGTTGGTCATAAAAGACGATTGGACGACTGCTACCTAAACTTTCCCAAACAGGTGAAACATGGAAATATGTGTGGTCGAATCCTGGACCGCCGTTAATCATGAATAACGGCATACCTGAAGATGCACCTGTTCTTTCGTAATAGATAGTACTGTCCGCAGTTTTTACATGTTCAATTGGCTCAGAGTTATTCATAACCATCTCCTGTTTGCGTTGAAACTTTTAAATCCCGATGCTGTCAGGCTGTGCCTAACTAGTGTATATGCCGCTCGTTCCACATAACTGCTTATGGGCGTCTGCCGTATAAACACCTAAACACGGCCAATAATTAAAATTCCTTAATCCAAATTCATTCTTGATTATATCCCGAACCAGTTACTTATGTCGTTGCGAGGAGCGAACGACAATGAGTGACGAAGCAATCCCTTTATCGAGTTGGGGATTGCTTCGCAGCAAAGAGCAAAAACGCGGCTCGCAATGACATGATGCAAGTAGTGTAGAATCACCGCGCATGAAACCCGATAAAAAATTGCTTTGGATCATCACCATCGCTTTTGCCCTGCGCCTGCTGGTTGGTGTGGTCATTCAACTTGGGCTTCCCATCTACGGTCATGACGATGAAGACGACCAGGCAGGCTATGTCTTCACCGACGCACATCTGCGCGACGATCAGGCCTGGGAATTGGCGAATTCGGAGCGTCCCCTGGCGGATGCGTTCAGCCGGGAGTTCGTTTCCGATCAGTACGGCGGTCTATTGGCGTTCAGCGCATTCGTGTACCGCTATCTTTCGCCAGATGTACAGCGCCCGTTGGTATTGATCTTGATCGCCGCATTTGTCGCCGCGTTGGGGGTTCCCTTTTTGTGGAAGGCGGTGAAGCAGGTATTTGGGGAGAAGGTCGCTTTTGCGGCGGCATGGATCTTTGCGCTGTATCCCGAAAGCATCCTGCTGGGTTCGTCCGCGATGCGTGAGCCGTATCTCTTGACATTCAGCGCGATGGTATTTTATGGGTTCGTTTTTGGCGTCAGGGAGCCTGCCGCCAGCAAGCTGGCTGAGTCCAAAATAACGTCACGAATTTGGCTTGGCATCGGTCTGCTCGGCATGCTGCTTGTCTCACCGGCGGTTGCGCTGGCGCATCTGCTCATCTTTGCAGGCTGGACCTTCTTCGCCAACGAACGCCGCACGCTTTCATGGCAATCCATTCTTATTTTTGCGGTCGTTTTTCTGGCAGGATTGTTCTTCCTTTCAGCGTCGCTCAACCGCTCAGGTCAGTTCGATGCCGCCTCTCCCTTGCATGTGGTCAGCGAATGGCTGGAGCGTTCCGTAAATTGGGATGCCTATCTGCTCGAGCGCGAATCGGGCTGGGTGCAGAAACTCTTCGACGGGATGCCCGAGTGGATGCGCCTGCCGTTCGTCGCTGTCTACGGGATTTTGCAACCTGTCCTGCCGGCGGCGTTGATCGCACCGACAGTTCCCATTTGGAAGGCGATCTACGTATTGCGGTCACTGGGTTGGTATGTGCTGCTTCCAGCCTTGATCCTGTCGTTCGGAGCCGTGGCAGGACAAAAGGAGAAACGGAAGCGAAACGTCATCCTGTGGCTCTCGCTTCTCGTCTGGACCTGGATCCTGCTGGCTGCACTCCGAGGCGGAGGCGACGCCTGGGACAATCCCCGCTACCGCACGATCCTGTTTGTGTGGCAGTCTCTGCTTGCCGGGTATGTGTGGGTCTGGTGGCGCGAAACGCGAAGTGTCTGGTTTGCCCGCGTGGTGTTGTGTGAAGCGGCTTTTCTGCTGGTGTTCACGCATTGGTATGCGAGCCGTTATTTCCATTGGGGCGGACAGTTGCCCTTTGCGGTGATGGTGGCGTTGATCGCGGGGTTGTGGGGTATCATTCTTGGCGCTGGCTGGTGGCTCGATAAAAAACGCGCTTGACAGCTGTCAAAGTGGGTTATAATTCAGTGACTGAATTTTGAACAAGGAGAACGAATGCCCACCGCATTAGTTACAGGAATTACAGGTCAGGATGGGTCTTATCTGGCTGAATTATTACTTTCAAAGGGATATCAGGTCGTCGGTGTTGCGCGCCGCTCAAGTACCGTAACGAACGAACGCGTCAGCCATCTCCTGGATGACATCACGGTCGTTCAGGGAGACCTGCACGATCAGGGTTCGCTGCTGGCTTTGATGGAGGAATATGAGCCCTCCGAAGTTTACAACCTGGCTGCACAGTCTTTCGTACCGACCTCATGGAACCAACCTGCGCTGACCGGCGACATTACCGCCATCGGCGTGACCCGTATCCTGGAGGCCATCCGTTTTGTGAATCCCAGGATTCGGTTTTATCAGGCATCTTCAAGTGAAATGTTTGGCAAAGTGGTGGAAGTTCCGCAGAACGAAGATACTCCCTTTTATCCGCGAAGTCCGTACGGCGTTGCGAAAGTATACGGTCATTGGATCACGGTCAACTATCGTGAGTCATTCGATATGTTTGCTACCTCAGGGATATTGTTTAATCACGAAAGTCCGCGCCGCGGCGTGGAATTCGTCACGCGCAAGATCACGGATGGAGTCGCAAAAATAAAAAACGGGCTTGCCAAAGAACTTCGCCTTGGCAACCTCGAAGCGCAGCGTGACTGGGGCTTTGCCGGTGATTATGTGGATGCCATGTGGCGTATGCTGCAGCAGGAAAAGCCTGACAGTTATGTGATCGGCATGGGCGAAACCCATTCCGTACGTGAGTTCTGCGAGATCGCCTTTGGTCATGTGGACCTGGATTACAAGGATTTCGTGGTTCAGGATGAGCGTTTCTATCGTCCTGCTGAAGTCGATCTGTTGATCTCAGACCCCGCAAAAGCACGCAGCGAACTGGGCTGGGAACCCGCGGTCGATTTCAGGGAATTGGTCACCATGATGGTGGATGCAGACATGGAGCGCTTGAAATCCAAGAAGTGACGTATGACCGATCTGTCCCTTGTTGTTCCCGTTTATAACGAAAAAGATAACCTGCCGTTGCTGATGGATGCCATCCTTTCAGCGATGGAGCCATTGGAGAAAAAGTGGGAGGTCGTTTTTGTAGACGATGGCTCGACAGATGGCGGTCTGGACACTTTGAAAGAGCTGGCAACAAAGCATTCCAGATATGTCCGCGTGGTGGTCTTTCGCCGCAACTTCGGGCAGACAGCCGCGATCGCTGCGGGAATCGATCACTCAGAGGGTGACATCATCGTCCTGCTGGATGCTGATATGCAGAACGACCCGGCCGATATTCCCATGCTGCTTGCAAAACTCGACGAAGGCTATGATCTCGTCAGCGGCTGGCGCAAGGACCGCAAGGATAATCGTTTCACGCGCACCATTCCCTCCAATATCGCAAACGGATTAATCTCGTGGGTGACGGGCGTCCGTCTGCACGATTACGGATGCACGCTTAAAGCCTATCGCCGCGAGGCGCTGGAGGGATTCCGTTTGTACGGCGAAATGCATCGCTTTATCCCGGTCTTCGCGCACTCCATCGGGGCGAAGATCACGGAACTCCCCGTCCGTCACCACCCGCGTAAATTTGGCGAGGCAAAATACGGCCTGGAAAGAACCGTAAAGGTCATCCTGGATCTGTTCACCGT
>DATHRQ010000324.1:0-1656 GCA_035465095.1 Anaerolineales bacterium
GAAAATGCGGCGATATATATGCCGACGATCACGATCGTAGTGATCATGTATGTGAACACACGCCTCGCCACCTGACGCAGGTCTGGCGGGTCGTGTGTGACGATAATAAAGGCCGCCATGGCCGCCGCGATGAGCCTGAACGGATCGCCTGGAATTTGCCGTCCGGCGATCAGCAGAATATCATTGATGAAAACGAGCAGAAATACAGGGGTCCAGTAATTAAGACGGTTGCGCAGTAACGGTTGGCGTGAACGCGCGTGGGCCGAACGGACGTTGACGAGCGCGCCAACGGTAAAAACAAACCAACCCAGGGCTGCCAATGCCGGGCCGAGGCGGTCACGGGTCAGCGTTACCCTTCCGTCAGTCCAAATGACCTCTCCAAGCCCCAGAATATTGGTAGCGACCACCGCGATGACCAGCGCCCAAAAAACGCCGATGCCAAGCCATGTCGAGTAATCCCGTTTGGTGAATGACAGCGCGGTCAGATTCATGATGACAGCCAGCACGAACGCGGCATAGATCATGCTGTCGTTCGCAGTCTGCGGATCGAGCTGCCATTGACCGCCAATGACCAGGCCGTGACCAACACCTACCAACATTGCGGTCAGCGCATAGACGCTTAGCAATGTGGCGGTATTTTCCTGTCCTTCGTGCTGCCTGGATACCAAAATAACAACAGGCAGGTACATCGCTGCCAACACAAAGAGCAGGGTCATGTTGATCATTGGTTGGGACATCGCCGCAAAGTATACTCGAAATCAAAGCAGAGTTGTATTATGATTGACGCATGCATATCACTCGAAAATCCCGCGATGTCTATCAATTTAATTCGGATTTCTTTCAGCCAGACGGTCGAGTCACCTTTGACAGTTTTGCCGACGCCCGGGCGTTCGCCGCACAGATGTCAGCGCATCGATCTCAGCCGGTACCCGCCTCTGACCTATATGCCTTATCCTTGATCGACGAAGCCATACGCACGCTCGTGGAGCGTTTCGCTCCGGACTCGGTGTTGAGCGATGCGGCCTCCACGGTCAAAGAGACTCTCGGCTCGGAACATATCGATCTGACGGAAAGGAAATTCGTAGCAGAATTTCCTCCTGGAAAGGTGTATCGCGGCGAAGAAAAGGTTGAAGATTATCTCGCAAAACTGACTTCCGGGCGGTTGAAGACGATAGAAGAGTTGATCTATGTGTTTACACACAATGCGAATCCTGCCATCAGTCCCTTGCTTGAATTGGTGGATGATGAGCCGCTTGAACCGACTGCATATAAGCAGTTGATCGCAGGCCTGGATTCATTCTTTGCACAAAACATGAAGGACGGGACAGCCCAAACTGGAAAAGAGTCTCTTTTCGATGTTCTGCGTGCACCCGCTGATGCCTCCCCAGAGTCGCTCGAAGGGCAGCTCCAATTTATTCTTGCCAAGTGGGGCGATCTGCTTGGTGAAACATTTGCAGCCCGCATCATTCGTGGAATCGATTTCCTGCGTGAGGAGGTTGTTCATCAACACTTATCGCACGGTGATTTCAAACCTGATATCCCTGTGCAAGCCTATAGCGGTGGCGAATATGCCGAATATGAGCGCTACAGTCCCGACAAGGAATGGATGCCGCGCCTGGTTCTCATCGCCAAGAACTCCTATGTATGGCTTGAGCA
>DATHRQ010000325.1:0-13396 GCA_035465095.1 Anaerolineales bacterium
AAGATGGCAAGAGTCAAGTCAACGGTTCCAGGTACAACGCCTGCAAAGGTAATATCCCAGTTGCGGCGGGAAACGCCCTGCAAGCCGCTGGTGATCATACCGATCGAAACGAGGAATGTGCCGAAACCGAACACATACGGCTGCCAGGTGGCCCACTTCTTGAGTTTCAACTCCTTGCGGAAGATGAGCGGAATGACGTAGTACGTGAAACCCATGAAGGCAGTCGTCGTGCCGCCCACAACCGTCGCATGGAAGTGACCGGGCAGACGCAGCGTATTGTGCGCCAGCATGTTGATCTGTTCGGTACCGATCGTAACACCGGTTACACCGCCGACCCAGCCGAACAACACCATGGATGTCACCAGGGCGCCAAAGCCGGGTTCGCTCCACGGTCCGTTGCGGAGCCAGCCAAACAAGCCTTTGCGATATCCCTTGGCGCGTAAGGCGATCTCAACTGCGGCAGGGATGGAGAAGGCGTGCATCATCGAGCCGAGCACTGCCAGGTACATGGCATAGGATGTGTTGACAGCCTTCCATGCAAACGAAAGACCGGGATCAACCAAAAGGTGATGTGCCGAACCGAGATTGATGAAGAACCGGTACAGGATGAAAGCCAGGCGCGAGAACTTCTCGTTGACGGGGCGGCTTCCCACGGTCATCTGCGCCAACATGTACCAGATGGCGACCATGGCGGCGAGATTGACCTGCTGTGCGGGATGTCCAAAACCCCAGAAGAAGTTGCGGTAGATGCCGGGATCGAGGTCCATGAGACCAAGTGACCAGAAGAACGCAGGCACGATCGCAGCGGCGCCTTCAAGCAATGTATATACAGCCAAAATAGCTGCGGTCATCAAACCGAATACGGCCAGAGGCAGTGAGCCTTCAAAGCGGCCTTCGCGTTTGGCAACAACGATATTGATGAAAAATGTGATCGTTGCGATCAACGCACCGACTGCGAATAAAATGTAACTAAGATAGAACAGCGGATGTGCCTTTAATGGAACATAGGCTGTAAAGGTTACGATGCTGTTGGTATCGAACAGAACAACAAAGTTCGCCATCAGTCCGCCGACCGCCATCAAAATAAATCCGGTCCAGGCAAGCTTGGGCGCCGCGTGACGCGCGTTCAAGAGCGCGGTCGAGCCGAAGTGCAGACCCGCCATCTCGAAGAAAACGATCCACGCCACCAGCATGTCGATGCCGTGCAGTGTCAGAAGGCGGTAGAACCAGGTTGCATCAAGAAGGTGGATCGCCTGCCAGCGTGTCAATGCGATCAATAACGCGGCGATGCCGCCGAGTGTCAATGTCACCACAGCCATCACTGCGTTGGCAATGATCAGGCGTTCGGCGTGCATGTCCACCTTAAGGGTGGTTACAGGGCAGTCGCGGTAATCGTCTTTAGATCCTTCTGCCCAGGAAGTTGTAGGTGCAAGTGTAGCCATCTTGATCCTCCTATTTCACGATAATCTTGCCGACCATGGTGTGATGGCCAAGAAAACAATATTCATTACAAACTATGGTAAATTCACCAGCGCTTGTAGGCGTAAGAGTTGCCACGTAGTCATAGCCTGGAATGACCTGCAAATTGATGTTCACAGGCTGGAGCGAAAAACCGTGCTGCAAATCCATGGATGAGACATGCAGGCGGTATTCCTCTCCCTTTTCCAATTGCAGAATGGGATACCACTGCCAGGTGCTGGCACGCAGATACACGTCGCTGCCGGGCGGCGGGGCAACCACCGGTATACCGTTTTCCTCGCCCACCTGATATTTCGCGACAAAATCATTCACCGTTGCGGCAAATTGCTGCGGCGTCGTTTTATATGTTTCTGTGGGAACGTTCTGTTTCCCCATGTAATACCAAAGCGGCATCATAATGGTCAGGAAAATGCACCATACCAATGCCACTGTGAGCCACGTCTTTTCCATGCGGCCCATCGGTTTCCACCAGGTACGTTCGGGAGCTAACATAATTTCTTCTCCTTTTCAGTTTCCGCCTAGGGGGCTGGCGGTACGTTCAACAGATCGTAGATCCCCCAGGCGTTATAGATCACCCCACTGATCAACAACGACAACACAAATAGCAACCAGATATTATCGAACACTTTTTGCCACTTTGCGGCTTCTTTCTCATCTTTTTCAGACATGGCATTCTCCTTTTTGAATCTAATGTGGGAAATTTCACAAAATTAGTCGCTATATGGGGTTGATAATAGCATTTCCCTATAAAAAAGGCTGTAACTAAAGTCACATAAAAATACATAACAGATGTCATTATTCGGATAATGACACTCGTATTAGGTGGATTCGTCTCTTTCCCAACTGTTGTTTGATACTATTTCAATATATCTAACCCTCCACCACTCAAATCGTCACGCGTTTTGTGTAACTTAAGTCACTACGGTGTTTATTCAAATCGTATATAATTTGTCCAGTTTTCAAAATTAACCAATCGGAGGCACGCATTTAATGAAAAAGAATCTACTCTTTATCCTCATCCTGGGAGCGATGATCCTGGCGGCATGCGGCGGTGGCGGTTCAGACGAACCCGCCGCGCTCGAGCCTGTTCCTGCAGAATTTGCCGGCAAAACCAACCCCCTCGGCGCAGACGCCGCTGCTGAAGGCGCAACAGTATTCCAGGCCAACTGCGAATCCTGTCACGGTCCGCAGGGACATGGTGATGGCCCCGCCGGCGAGGTCCTCGATCCCAAACCCAAGAATCTTCCCGATCTGGCGGCACGAGCAGGGGACGATTACCTCTTCTGGCGCATTGCGACAGGCAAGCCGGGCACGTCCATGGCTCCCTGGGCAGGCATCCTGACCGATGAACAGATCTGGCAAACCGTTTCGTTCATCCGTACATTGGAATAAAAGTAAGAAATCACAGCATAACTGCCTGGCTCTATTGCAGGGCCGATCAATGTTGAATAGTGGCAAATAAAAATGCTGGGACTGCCTGAGATTGGGCGGTTCCAGCGTTTTGTTTATAGCTTTATTTCCATAACGGGCAGGATTCGTGTTTGCCCTTCCAGCGGGTACCTGATCTCACCCACCTTATACATCCCCATATTCTCATAAAAGCCGACAGCGTTGGGATCCGCCTCGAGCTGGAGTATCAGGTATCCCCCTTGGCGTGAACGGGACAAAGCGTGCATGAACAATCGTTTTCCTATGCGCTTCCCCATATACTCAGGATGCACCCACAAATTTTCGATCCAGGCTTGGTTATCCCTTTCTTCCAGCGTATAAAATGCGATTGGTTTGCCATCGGCGTCCGCCACCCAGCCATCACGCTCATCAAAGTACAACGGGGGAAAATCGAATTGAGGTTTCCAAATGTCCATCCAGCGTTTGGGATATCCCCAATGCGCCTTGGCTGCATAGGCAATATTGGATAACGCCGGTGCGTCACGGGGTGTTGCTTGTCGAATCCTTGTCTTCATGTGTTTTTATTTTTCCAGCGCCAAATATCATTTGTAAGTCAGCCTTGAGCCAGCCTGGGAACGAAGCGGCAACCAGATATGTAAAGCCCGGCAGCAAAAACCAGTTGACGATTTCATCGAAAATAAAAGTGCGATGTGCAAGGTCTTTGAGCGGCAGGAAGGGCAGATCGACCTTCAAGAGAAAATGCCAGCAGGAAATTAAGACCGCGATCAATACAGCATAGACGATCAGCCTTCTCTTTTTATACTGCAACCGGAACCAGTCTGTGAGCTGTGGAATAACCAAAACCAGGAACGCGAGACGGTAGTCCCAATTGTTGCCGAGCAGGAAGGTTCCGACATAGATCGAGGCGCCCATACGGAACGCCGACAGATGCCTTTCGTGGCTGGCCGTCAATTGACCGGGTTCACGCACAGCCAGGATCCCTACAGACAAGATCAATACAAGGGCCAACACTTCAAAGAAAATTTGTAATTGAGCAAAAGAGAGGGAAACGGGCAGCGAATTCTGGAGATACTCGCCCAGCCTGGTGATCAAAACAAACGAGCCGTATGAAATGCCGTCTCCACGCATGGTGGTATTCCAGGCAGCGCTTTGACTCTGGAACGTTGCGATTCCGTAGATAGCCATAAACAAAATGCAAACTGCAGTCAGCGTCCAAAATCTTTTTCGTGGCTCTTTCAGCAGAACCGTGACTCCAAGCAAAGGGAACATCTTAACAACGGCACCCAGGGCAATCAAGCCCGCCGAAAGGTTCGCAGAATAACCAACGGCGAGAATTATCCCCACACATATCGAGAATACGACCAGGTCGGCATTGCCTCTTTCGTACAGTAGCATGGAGGCTGGAGAGAAAACAACCAATAGCATCAATATCGCGCCGTAAACTGAAAGTTTTTGCGGAAAAACTACAACAGATACAAAATAAAGAACTAAAAGCAGCGCCACGATCCAGACTGTATCGTCGGGGGTTATGTTCGTGTAAAAGAACAGCCGCCAAAAGGCAGGGTAATTAAAGATGCGTTCGCCTACGTCATATGGATTCTCGATGGAGGGTTCAAATCCATTTCGGAAAGATTCTGCACTGCCGGGGATCAATTGGAAATCACGAAACATCGGTGAGTGCGTTGGCACCCCCCATAGCTGCCAGGTTTCTTCATATCCGTAACTGCTGAACAATATCCCCAACAGGGCCCACATCAAAATAATCCCCGCGATCAGCAGGGATTTTCCTTTGTTTTCGCGGATATACTCCACGATCATCAGCCGACCACCCTGATCTCCCGCGGCAGATCGGACAATACGTCCGCGCCTGAATCTGTGATGACGACGTTATCTTCAACGCGCACACCATTCCTGCCGGGCAAGTAGATGCCGGGCTCAACAGTAAACGCCATGCCCGGTTCAAGGATCTGCTCGTTGTCAGCACGCATATACGGCTCCTCATGCCCCTCCATGCCAATGCCGTGACCCGTGCGGTGCGTGAAATACTCTCCATAACCCGCCTTCTCGATCACGTCTCGCGTGGCAATGTCCACATCGGCACAGCGTGCGCCGGGTTTCGCGGCGGCGCGGCCGGCCGCGTTGGCCTCCTGTACGATCCTGTGAATCTTCTGATACTCATCATCCACTTCACCAACGGCAAACGTGCGGGTAATATCAGAGATGTAGCCGGCATGCGTTGCACCGAAATCGATGACCAGCAGATCACCGGCCTGCAATCTCCGTTCGGTCGGTGAAGCATGCGGATTGGCCGAATTCGGCCCGCCGGAGACAATGGGGCTGAAAGGCATTTCAGGTTCGGAGCCGTGTCTGAGCAACTGCACCACCAACTCAGATGAGAGTTCCTTTTCGGTCATACCGATCTTTATATTGGGAATGGTCGCTTCGAGTGCAGACTGGGCGATCCTGACCGCCTCTCGCATCGCCTCGACTTCATCCTTGTCCTTCTTCAACCGCAAAGCGGACAGAACGTCACTGCCATCGGGAAAATCCGCTTTGGGAGCGTTGGATTTCACAAACCCATATTCGAGCAATCGCAGTTGACGCGGTTCGACACCGATGCGCATCCCGTCCAAACCCAAAGCCTGTATCGCGCCTCGAAAGGCATTGTCCCACTCGGACGGGTTTTCCGGGTATGCAAAGGTCTGCAGTTCATAAGATAGCGAAGCGACCTTCTGCAACTCCAGTTCGGGCAATACGAGCGCAGGGTCTTGATCCTGCGCAAAGAGCAGGACGACCGGGCGTTCCATCAGGTGGAAATGCAGGCCGGTCAGATACGTCAGCGTAGGGCCGGGATTCAGAATAACCGCATCCAGTTCGGAGGTCCGAAGTGAAGCGTTGAGTTTGTCAAAACGAGAATGAGTCATGTGAGTCTCCTAATCCAATCGATGAGTAAATTTTGAATATAAATAAAGTATCCAATCCACAACAACCGGGAACATCATATCAAAACCGGTAATGATACGGTACCACCACGGTGTAACAAGGCTGCGTACAGGACGTTTCGCAACATTTACCACTCGTTTCGCAACATACTCCGAGGCGAGATGCGGATATTTGAGTTCACGCGCCGGTTTCTTTGAACGGTTGGCTTGAATCACCTTCCAAAACTCGGTTGCTGCCCAACCGGGGTAGATACCACTGACCTTGAGGCCAAACGGTGCAACCTCACGGCGGAGAGAGTCTGTAAAGGCGCGCACGCCGTATTTGCTGGCAGAATAATTCGAGAGCATCGGCGCAGCAATAAGACCAGCAACCGATGACATATTGATTATATGACCTGAACCGCGTTTGAGCATCTGAGGAATGACCTCACGCGTAACAAGCATGGTGCCGATCAGGTTCACGCGGATCAATGTTTCGATGTGGCGAACGGGGTCAAGGTCTTCGAACCAATCGATACTGCCAAAGCCTGCGTTATTGAAGAGGATGTCGATCCTGCCATAAAGATCGAGCGCAGTCTGTACCATGATATTGATCTCGGCAGGTTCATTCACATCCACAGGGATGGCAAGCGCCTCGCCGCCGGCATTCTGGATCTCCTCCGCCAGAGCCTGCAAACGCTCCAATCGCCGCGCGGCAATCACCACCCTGCAGCCCTCTTTTGCAAAGAGACGCGCCGCATCTTCACCAAAACCCGATGACGCGCCGGTAATCAGAACGACTTTGTTTTTGAGATCAACTGCCATGAGGTCTGGTTACAAAGTTATAAAGTTGAAGATCAAAGGCCTTCTTCGTTCTCTTCATTCTCTTCATTCTTCTGTTTTTTGGGTTTGGGCGGCTTCGCAGTCACTTTTGATGAAAGCGCGATCTTTAAAACCTCGTCCAAATGTTTTACTGGTATGAACTTCATTTCAGCCTTTGCGGTCTTTGGCAGATCCACCAGGTCTTTTAGGTTCTTCTCCGGCAGGATGACCGTCCTCAACCCTGCGCGATGTGCGGCCAGCACTTTTTCACGCACGCCGCCGATGGGAAGCACACGTCCTCGCAACGTGATCTCGCCGGTCATGCCGACGTGTTTGAAAGACGGGCGTCCCGTCAGGGCCGAGATGATGGCGGTTGCCATGGTAATACCCGCAGACGGCCCATCTTTCGGGATGGCGCCTTCCGGCATATGCACGTGGATATCCATGCGGTCAAAAACATCCGTATCAATTTCCAGCTGTTCTGCCCGTGACTTGATATAGGTCAATGCCGCCTGCCCGGACTCCTGCATGACCTCGCCCATCTGACCCGTCATTTGCAAACCGCCCTTGCCCTCCAGTACCGCAACCTCAACGGCCATAATCTCGCCGCCGTTCTCCGTCCATGCCAGCGAGGTCACAACGCCCACCTCATCGGACCGTTCGGCTTCGGGCGAAAAATACTGCTGCGGGCCAAGCAATTTCTCGACCGCCGTCAGCGTGATCTTTGTCGGGAACTTCTTCTCCTCCGCTTTCAACCTGGCCACCTTGCGGCAGATCTTGCCGATCTCGCGCTCCAGATTGCGGACACCCGCTTCGTACGTATATTCACGGATGATGCGCCGCACCGCATCCGACTCAAACTTGAGGCTGATCCCGTCCAACCCATTTTCCTCGATCTGACGCGGAATCAGATAACGAGTCGCGATCTCGAGCTTTTCCTCCTCGATATAGCCCGGGAACTCGATCACTTCCATACGGTCAAGCAAAGCTGGCGGGATGCTCCCCAGGTAATTCGCAGTTGTAACAAACATCACTTTTGAAAGATCGAATGGTATTTCAAGATAATGATCGCTGAAGGCATAATTCTGTTCGGGATCGAGCACCTCGAGCATGGCCGAGGCCGGGTCGCCCCGAAAATCTGAATACAACTTATCGATCTCATCCAGCATGAACAGCGGATTCGACGTCCCTGCGCGCTTTATGGTTTGGATGATGCGGCCCGGCAGCGCGCCGATATACGTACGGCGATGACCGCGGATCTCAGCTTCGTCACGAACACCGCCCAGCGATACGCGCACAAACTCCTTGCCAAGCGCCTCGGCGATCGAACGCCCCAGCGATGTTTTGCCTGTGCCCGGCGGCCCCACAAAACAAAGGATGGGTTGTCTGTCCTTTTTGGGCTTCAACGAACGGACGGCAATATATTCAAGGATGCGCTCCTTGGCTTTTTTGAGTGCATAATGATCGCGTTCGAGTATCTTCGCCGCGTTCTTCACATCAAGGTTATCGGGAGACACGTTCGTCCACGGCAGATCAACGATCCAATCGATGTAGGTGCGGATGATACCCACTTCCGGCGCCATGGGCGGCATTTGGTGCAACCGCTCCATTTCCTTGAGTGCAATGGCCTTCGGTTCATCGGGCAGATTGGCCGCTTCCACCTTGATCTTTAATTCGGCTGCATCTTTTGTGAAAATGTCGCCTTCGCCCAATTCGTTCTGGATCTGGCGCATTTGCTCGCGCAAATAATACTCGCGCTGGCTCTTATCTACCTCATCCTGCACGCGCGAATGGATTTCATCCTCCAGTTCCAGCACATCTACTTCCTGCGCAAGGATCTTGTCCAATGCACGCAGACGCCCGTTCACATCCGTAAGCATCAAAAGGCTTTGTTTCACTTCATAATTCAAGGCCAAGGATGTGGCGATCATATCCGCCAGCCAGCCGGGCTCGGATATGTTGATCGCGAAAAGATGTGCTTCACTGGGAATGGTGCGGTCCAACTGCACACAACGATCGAACAGGTCAAGGGTCGAGCGCATGAGAGCCTGCGTTTCGCGGTCGGCAGTTTGAGGTTCCGGAATGACGCGCGCCCGCACAACAAGATACGGGGTCGTATTGACAAACTCCACGATCTCCACGCGGCGGCGTCCCTGCACAAGGGCGGAATGTGAGCCGTCCGGCATCGAGAGCAGCCGCCCCACCGCCATCTCGACGCCGATGGGAATGAAATCGTCCACGCCGGGGGAATCCTGTTCAGGATCGGTCTGCGTCAGCCCAATCACGGTCAGTTCCTTGCGTTGGGCCTCCTCCACAGCCAGCAGTGAAGCCTCACGCCCGACAAAGATCGGGGAGACCATACGCGGGAAGACGATCAGGTCACGCAGCGGCAGCACGGCGGCTTCGATCATGCCGTCTTCATCCAACTCACGGTTGGGGACGCGGTATAACTCCTCTGTACGCTGTGAGAGGGTCAGATCAAAATTATCTTCTTCTTCGTTCCATTCTTTTGGGTGATTCATTATTACCTCATGTCATTGCGAGTGGCGCTTCATCCTAAGCGGAGTGAAACGAATACGAAGGAGCGCCACGAAGCAATCTCATCATATGGTGGGATTGCCGCGTCGGGCTACGCCCTCCTCGCAACGACATATTCGTTACTTTATTTTATTCCATGCCCGCATAACTTCTGCGGTAACGAACATACTGCCTGCGGATAGAACAATGCTACCATCATTTGCAGAGTTCTCCAACGCCCGCCTAAACGCGGACTCAACAGGTCTGACCGCTTCATACGGGACCCCGGCCCGCTCTGCCAACTCGACAATTCTCCCCACCTCAAGCGCCCGCGGATGATCGGCACGCGTGATAAATACCTTCTTGATTCTCGGTTTCATCACTCCAAACATATCAAGAATATTCTTATCCTCCGAAGCGCCGAAGATGAGATATATCTTTTGATCTGGAAAGTATTCATCCAGCGTCTGCCGTAATTTAATGAACGAATCCGTATTATGTGCCGCATCAAAGATAACAGGCGGCTCACGCCTCGCGATCTCGAAGCGCGCGCGCCATTTTACCCAAAAAAAACCTTTTTGGATGGCTTCATCGGAGAGTTCAATTCCGCTTTGCTTTAGAGCCGCATAAGCAACGGCAGCGTTTTCAAGTTGATGTTCACCAAGCAGAGGTAGTGGAAGGTTTAAAGCTGAAGATTGAAGGTTGTCCTCAATGTGTATTGATTGTCCATCCAAAGATGAATTGACTTTTTCAAATATCACATCTTTGCCCACAAGAACAAAATTACACCCTTTTTCTCTGGCTATACGCTCTAAAACATCGAGGGCTTCCGGCTCCTGCGGGGAGGAAACGACTGGCACCCCTTCTTTGATGATGCCGGCCTTTTCCCCTGCGATCTTGGCGAGGGTATCTCCAAGCACAGCCATATGATCGTAGGAAAGAGACGTGATCACCGAAACCTCCGGCGTAACAATATTGGTTGCGTCCAGCCGACCGCCCAGTCCGACTTCGATCACGGCGGCAGTACATCCTTGTTTTGCAAATGCCAGGAATCCAAGCGCGGTTGTGAGTTCAAAGGTCGTCAGTTTGGGAACCTTCGCAACCGCTGGCTTGATCTCTTCCACCAATTCGACCAGGAACTCATGCGAGATCGGTTCGCCGTTGACTTGAATCCGCTCGCAGTAATCCAGTAAATGCGGTGACGTGTATAACCCGACCTTGTAGCCTCCCGCCTGCAACGCCGATGCACACAGCGCGGAGACCGAGCCTTTGCCCTTCGTCCCTGCCACATGGATGACGGGATAGGCGTTTTGTGGATTCCCCAGTTCCTCCATCAGCGCGAACATGCGATCAAGATTGAACTCCGCTTTCGCGAGTTCGGAGGAATGTTTCAGGCTATAATCCACGAAGGAATAGAGGTAATCAAGGGCTTTGTTGTATTCGAGTTCGATGTCCATGCGAGGGATTGTAAAGCGTAATTCGTAAAACGTAAATCGTAAGGTGCAATATGGAAACCTGTTTCATCTGCCGCAAACATAAGGGATTAGAGGCTGCGCCGCCTGGCGGGTACATCTATGAAGACGACTGTTGGATGGTCTGCCATGCGCCGGGGAAGTTGGGTCCGCTGGGAACATTGTTTATTGAGTCAAAGCGTCACTTTTTGGATTATGCTGAGATGACGGATGAGGAATCAGCATCATTTGGAAATGTTTTGAAGAAAACCTACCATGCACTTAGAACGCATAACGATGCAGCACGGATTTATCAACTATCTACGATGGAGGGGCAGCCCCATTTCCATTGCTGGATCGTCCCACGCGGGAAGGATATTGAAGAACGCGGGTTGAAGTTCCTTTCAAGGGATGACTCTTGCAGTGATGAAGATGCCGCAGAACTTGCAGGCAAAATACGTGAGACAATAAAATGATCGCTACACTCACCATTCACCTCCATATCCCGGCCTGCGGCTCGCTCAAAGAAAAGCGCGGGCGCATCAAACCGCTGATATCACGGTTACGGCGCGAATTCAACCTGTCTGTGGCGGAGATGGATCGGCAGGATATGTGGCAGGAGGCGATCATCGTCTGTGCGATGATCGGCAATGATCACGCCTTTTTGGAATCGGCCTTACAAAATGTGGCAAAATGGGTCGAGGGTCATTGGACGGATGGGGATGTGATCGACGAAAAGATCGAGATCGTATAGATGCGAAAGGAGGCCGAAAAATGAAAGTTGTACGTGTGCACGAATATGGAGGGGTCAAAGCGTTGTCCTACGAAGAGGTCGAGAAACCAGAACCGGGGGAGGGCGAGGCGCGGGTCAGGATCGAAGCGGCGGGAGTCAACTTTATTGACATCTACCATCGCATCGGCCGTTATGCGGGAAAACTTCCGTTTACGCTTGGGCAGGAAGCCGGAGGCGTCGTGGATGCGGTCGGTCCGAATGTGACGGATGTAAACCCGGGAGATCGCGTCGTATACGCGAGTGTGCAGGGCTCCTACGCCGAGTATGCCATCGTGCCTGCATGGTATCTTGTTCCCGTTCCAAGTGAGGTGGACATGCAGCTTGCAACCGCTGTAATTGAACAGGGCATGACGGCCCATTACCTTACGCACAGCACCTACCCAATAAAGCCGGGAGAAACAGCGCTCGTCCATGCAGCCAGCGGTGGCGTGGGACATTTGCTGGTGCAGATCGCCAAGCTGCGTGGGGCGCACGTTATTGGCACGGTTTCAACCGAGCAGAAAGCCGGCCTTGCGCGGCAAGCCGGCGCAGACGATGTCATCAATTATGCAGAGCTTGATTTTGAAACCGAGGTCAAACGTCTAACAGAGGACAAAGGCGTTGATGTGATCTACGACTCAGTCGGCAAGGATACTTTTGAAAAAGGGCTGAACTGCCTGCGGCGGCGCGGATATATGGTGCTTTTCGGTCAATCCTCCGGACCCGCCCCGCAGATCGATCCACAAATCCTGAATCCAAAAGGCTCGCTTTATCTGACCCGTCCCACCCTTGGGCATTACACGGCAAGCCGCGCCGAACTGCTCGAAAGGGTCAACGACCTGTTCGATTGGATGGCGGACGGAAAACTGGAAGTGCGGGTCGATAAGACCTTCCCGCTGGCTGAGGTCGCCGAAGCACATCGGTATCTCGAGGGTCGTAAGTCAAAGGGAAAAATATTGCTGATTCCTTGATTGGAACAAAATGTGTCCAGAGCAAGTCTATGCTTCACATATCTTGCCATACAAAGGATACTCAAGGATGAAAAAAATAATTGCATTGTTCCTTCTCTTGATTCTGTCAGTCGGTTGCTCATCACAACCGACTGACACATCACAGCTCCCCTCCCCGGTTCTGTCATCTTCTACCGATGAAGCACGGGATACCCTGATCAGGTTCTTCGAACTGCTGAATATGAAGAAATACACGGAAGCAGATGTTTTGTACGCTGGCGATTACGAAATCATGCAAACATGGAACCCTGATATTGATCCGTCCGATCATGTTAAACTTTGGAAACATGCCTGTGAATGGAACGGCTTGCAGTGCCTTGTAATTCGCACAGCAACCCTGAGCGGACAAAAGGATAATATCTCTGTCTTTCAGGTAGAATTCAGTAACCCTGACGGCAGTCTGTTTGTCCTTGGACCATGCTGTGGCGCGAATGAAACAGAAATGCATCCAGTATCACAATTTGAGTATAGGGTTTTGAAGACTACCGAAGGAGAATTCCTTGTAATGGATATGCCGCCTTATGTCCCTTGAAAAAGATACGAATAAACTATCCTTCCTGGCGCGAACATCGGCACTGGTTGCCTTTTTCTTTTTTATAGACAAGATCTTTGCGTTCGTCCGCGAAGGGATCATTTCCCGCATCTACAGGGACGAGGTCGGGCTTCTGGACGTTTTCAATTCAGCCAACAATGTCCCTGATGTGTTGTTTGCCCTGATCTCGGGCGGCGCATTGGCAATGGCATTCATTCCCCTGCTGCGGGAGTATCTCTCCACAAAAGGACAGGAGGCCGCATGGGATCTTTTCTCAAGAGTAGCCAATCTCGCTTTTCTGGTTACAGGCCTGGCAGCCATTCCTGTTGCCATTTTTGCCCAACAACTTGTGGACACGGTTATTGTTCCGGGTTTCTCAGCGGAACAGAGATTTCTTGTCGCCGACCTGATGCGGCTTAATCTCATCAGTACGATCATCTTCTCGATCAGCGGTCTTGTCATGGCCAGCCTGCAAGCCAACC
>DATHRQ010000326.1:0-3102 GCA_035465095.1 Anaerolineales bacterium
GTTCCTTGCAGAGTACAGTTCCCTGCTGATCATGGGCGCGATCGTTTTCGCAGGATTTGCCCTGCTTATCATCCTGCTGCGCAGCCGCGTGCGGAACCTGCCGCAAAGCCGGCGTAAAAAAGACCGCAAAGCGCATGAAGACCCTGTTACCCAACCCGTGGTGGCATTGACGGAGGCGCCTGTTTCAGCTACAAAGAAGGTCAAATCACAGCCGCGATTCAGTTGGATGAGCTCAAAACAAAGCCGCGTCCCTTCGGCGCCCGCTTATCTCGTCCGCCTGACGAACGGAGGCGAACCGGCCAGCGCCACACCGATACCCATCCTCGAGGCAGATATGACCTTCGGCACCGACCCGGTGCAATCCCTGCACGTGCTGGACGACCCGTCCATTGCGCCGCTGCACGCCCGCATTCAACAGACCGATGAAGGAACTTTTGTCATCATCGACCATGGTTCTGTGGCCGGCACGTGGGTGAATTTCGAGCAGGTCACCCGCGAAGGCGTCCGTTTGGCGCATGGAGACAGAATCCATTTTGGGCAGATGATCTATCGTTTTGACCTGAGCCAGCCTCCGGCTGAGTCTGAACCGAAGGTCATCCCCAGAAAATAGTTTTATTAAACCGCGAAGCTCGCAAAGTCCGCCAGGAAATCTTTAATTCCATATATTCTTCGCGATCTTGGCGTACTTGGCGGTAAAATAACGCCATCAAGCAAAGAGAAATTCTCATAAATGATCCGTACATCACGCGCACATCTTCAGGTTGAAGCATACAGCCACCAGGGCATGACGGGCAAGAATAACGAAGACCGTTTTGCCGTTGCCTCCTATCAGGTCAGTAAAAGAGACGTCACACCGATCCTGTTCGCAGTGCTGGCCGACGGCATCGGCGGCCATAAGGGCGGAGAGGTGGCGGCTGAGTTGGCCGTCAACCACATCATGCAGAGAGTTGCGAAAAGTGACGGACAGTTCTCGCATGATTACATCGAGCAGGCGGTCAATGAAGCCAGCGACGCCATCGCATCCCATTCCTCGACGAACGAGAATCTCAAAGGCATGGGCGCCACCTGCGCGATTGCCTGGATCATCGATAACAAACTGTATACCGCCTATGTGGGCGATTCACGCATTTATCTGCTGCGCGGCGGGCGCATTCAACAAATGACCGTCGATCATTCGTGGGTGCAGGAGGCCATTGATAAAGGCATTCTCACCCCCGAACTGGCGCGCGATCACCCCAACGTGCATGTCATCCGCCGCTATCTTGGTTCGGCAGTGCCGCCCGAGCCCGATTTCCGCCTGCATCTTTTCGACGGTGAGGGCGCTGCCAATGCCGAAAACAACCAGGGCACTGAACTCCAGCCGAACGACGTCCTGCTGCTTTGCAGCGACGGGCTGACCGACCTGGTCTGGAACGATGAGATCCTTGAGGTCGTGCGCTCGCAGCCAAATCTAAAAGGGGCCAGCCGCGCGCTGGTGGACCTCGCTAACGACCGCGGCGGACACGATAATATCACCGTCGTTCTGATCGGCGTGCCGCAGGACTTTAAGCCTGTGCCGATGCCAAAAAAAAAGAATGAACGCAACTGGCTCCCGTGGATCATTGGAGGACTCGTCGGTTTTTTTTTGCTATTGATCGTCGGTTCGGTCCTGGCCCTTAACCTGATCCGCCAGGATGTGACCAAGACCGCCACTCCGGCCGATACTGCCACACCCTACATCCTGCTGACGTATACGCCGCTGCCCGAACCCACTGCCACTCCCATCCTCACCGAAACCGCTGCGCCGGATGTGGCCGAGTCCGCTGAACCGACCGCCACCCTCACGCCGTGGCCGACGAATACGATAATTCCATAATGTCATTGCGAGGAGCCGCTGGTCGAGTACGAAGGTATCGAGACCGAGACGACGAAGCAATCCCCGCTACGATTTGGAGATTGCTTCGGGCGGAAAATTACCGCCCTCGCAACGACATGTTGACTTAAGGAGATAATATGCCCATCAAACATTCCCACGAAGTGGAAGCCAAAGACGTAGCCGCCGGAAAAGACACGACCATCCAGGTCCTGATCTCTTCGCAGGAAGGACCCAACTTTGCCCTGCGAAAGTTTTCCATGCAGCAGGGCGGCGGGATGCCGCGCCACACCAACACGCTCGAACACGAACAATATGTGCTGCGCGGCGAAGCCACCATCACCATCGGCGACGAGACCCATCATGTCAAAACAGGGGATGTGGTCTTCATCCCCGAAGGCGCGATCCATTCGTATGAGAACACAGGGAAGGAACCGTTCGAGTTTTTGTGCATTATCCCCAATAAGGAAGATACGATCACGATTGTGGATGAATCCTAAAACGTAAGGGGCGACTCGATGAGTCGCCCTTTAAATTGTGGGAGATTGATAACATTTGGATATTCTCAGTCGAGCAATAAAGATTTCACTGGTTGTTGTATTTTTGGTTGGTTGTAGTTCCATAAATGAAACCGGCAGCCAACCATCTATTCCATCTCAATTTCCAAGAATCTGTGAAAGATATAATGCTCCTCCAAATTATTCGCCCGATAGTTTATGGATGACTGAGTCATGCTATAACGAAGATGACAAAAGCCTAATACTGACAATATCAAATAAAGAGACGAGGGGTTTGTGGAAATTACTTTATCGAGATTACATACCACCAATGGAATTTATGCCAGATGGAGGAATAGCAGTTGCCCATTGGTCAAACGATAAAAAGTATGCTTATTTTTATACCTATTCAAACTCTTCTGGTGGCTGGTGTTTTAGAACCTATAGTTCCGGAGGTTGGGGATTATTCGAGCTTGAATTGCAAAATGGGAAGATAACACCAATTCTGCCGTTAAGTGATAGTGTATTTTCATGGTATGGCTTTTCATTTTCTCCAGCTAATAATAAATTGATTTATGGTCTTGGTGCAAAAAACTTCATTATTCGTGATATGAAAACGAATGAATCACTTGACATTAATCATGAGAAAGATTTTGATGATAGCGGAGGATTTTTATGGTTTAAAGATGAGTCTAAGTTTGTGTACAGCACAGAAACATGGACGAGTGACTCAGAAAACTATTCACTACGATT